>NZ_JBHFKZ010000015.1:0-90935 GCF_042879375.1 Photorhabdus sp. RM323S | reverse complement strand
ACGGTGGGTTTCTTGCCTGCGTTAACCGGGTCCTTATCCACATCAAAACGAAATGCCTGTTTAAATGTCGCCGTCAGATCGCCACCGGCACTGAGTTTACTGAGGTTATTCCCCTGACGGTCTTTTATCGCTTGCGTTGAAAAATTGTTGCCGGTCAGGGTGAGGTTTTGTGCCGCGCTTAACTCGCCCACATTGTTTATCTCATCAGCGGTAATGCGGTTGTTTTTACCCGCGGTAATCACCGGGTGACTTTGCCCGGTCGGGTTGACGTTATCCAGTTTGGTGGCTTTAAGGGTGATATCTCCCCCCGCCCGGATTTGGCCCTGATTGTGGAGGGTATCGGTGGTTAACGTCAGATGCTGACCCGCTTGCACGTGGCTTTGTGGGGTTGTTTCAATGGCCTTGCTGTTGATGCGGATGTCTGTCCCGGCGTGTACTTCCCCCAGGATAATTTTCCCCTCCGCAGTCAAACGGATATCATCCTGAGTGGCGGTCAGGTGGGTGAGATTCACGCCCACCCCGGCTTCGGTCGCCACCAGCCGGATTTTATGGGCATACATGCCGCCTAAGGCTTTGGTGTCAATCGCTAATTGCGGTTTAGTGCCTTCTCCAGTGAGAGGGGTAACCGTGCCGTCTTTCCGGTTGATGCGGTTGGCACCCTGCGTCAGCGACAGGTTATTCGCCTGAATTTTTCCATTCAACACCGTCGCCCGGCTGATGATATCGACATAATCCGTCGCCTTGCCGTCCAGTCCTTTGCCGCCAATGGTAATCTGGCCTTGCTGCACTTCGAGTGCTTCCAACGCCCCCTGTTTGTCAAACTGGGGTTTCCCGGTGGTCAGGGTGGCACCGGCAGTATTGATAAAGCCACAACCATCACAGGTGATGCCGTTGGGGTTGGCAATCATCACATTGGCTTTATTGCCGACAATTTCCAACTGACCTTGCAGCTCAGAGCGTCCGCTGCCGGTGACTTCATTGATAATCAGTTCAGCCGCTTGGCCTTTCAGGTTCGGGTTGGCGTTAAGTTGCCCGGCCAGTTGTGATTGGGCCGCCTGAGTGGCGTTATTGAGTACGGCACCTTGAGTAGCGATGTTAAATTCTTGATAGGTGTTGTGAGATATCCCCGCGTTATTCGGTGTGGCGATATTCACCACCGGGACATTACCCTGATGTTGTACCTGTGTTTGGCTGTTATCCGGCGTTATCCCAGCCGCAATAGCGGGATGAAGCGGATAGACCGCAGTCAGGTAAATTAAAAGATAACTCGTGGCCCTGACCATCGAGTTGTTGCGTTGATCCATCGTACTCTCTCTTCTTAAGTGAATCTGGCTATGGTGATAAAACGGTCATCTTTCCATAGGAAATAGTGATAATTTGATAGTGTCATAATTGAACTATCCTAATATGTTATTAATTGCCTGTCTGAATGAATAGTATGAAATGCGATCAAGATCGGGTTGTTTAATCCTGATAATGGGGAATGAGATGTATTAAATGCTGAAAAGTGGTGATAAGGCTGGAGATGTTAAATGGTGACGGAGTAACGGACAGGGATCACCCTAGTTCTACAGCGACCAACAAAAGCGACACGCATAGGAAAGCTTAATTCATGTGGTTTTTAAGAATTCGTGGGGATCTGGAAAATTGCCGTCAATAGAGATAAAAAATAGCAACACCAGTAATGATACCGGTGTTGCCACATTATTTAGTGATTATTGATAATCGCTGACAGGGGCACAGGAACAATGCAGATTACGATCACCGTAAACATCATCCAGGCGTTTAACGGCAGGCCAATATTTATTGGCTTTGGTTTCTGCGGTTGGGAAAACGGCAATTTCACGGCTGTAACTATGGTTCCAATCAGAAGCCAACTCAGTTTGTACATGAGGCGCATTGACCAATGGGTTATCTTCCAGTGACCATTCACCTTGTGCAACTTTGTTAATTTCAGCACGAATTGCCAGCATTGCATCGATAAAGCGATCAATTTCCACTTTGCTTTCTGATTCTGTTGGTTCCACCATCAGCGTGCCGGCAACCGGGAATGACATCGTGGGTGCATGGAAGCCATAGTCAACCAAACGCTTGGCAATATCCATTTCACTGATACCAAACTCTTCTTTCAGTGGCCGAATATCCAGAATACATTCATGCGCTACATGGCCGTTATGGCCGGTATACAGCACGTCATAATCATTTTTCAAGCGGGCAGCAATATAGTTGGCATTCAAAATCGCCACCTGACTTGCCTGTTTCAGCCCTTGCGAGCCCATCATTCGGATGTACATCCAGCTAATAGGCAGAATGGAGGCGCTGCCAAATGGAGCAGCAGAGACCGCTCTCTGTTCAGTAAGACCATCCATTTGGACCACAGAGTGTCCCGGCAAGAATGGCGCTAAGTGCGCTTTTACGCCAATCGGCCCCATACCTGGGCCGCCACCGCCATGTGGGATACAAAATGTTTTGTGCAGGTTGAGGTGTGAAACATCAGCGCCGATAAAACCTGGCGCAGTGATGCCAACCTGTGCGTTCATATTCGCACCGTCAAGGTAAACCTGACCACCATACTGGTGAATGATGTCACATACCTGGCGGATAGTTTCTTCATATACGCCGTGTGTTGATGGGTAGGTCACCATGATGCAGGAAAGCTCATTACCGGATTTTTCTGCTTTTTCGCGCAGGTCCGCCAGATCAATGTTGCCCTCTTTATCACAACTTACCACCACAACGGTCATACCCGCCATATGAGCCGAAGCCGGGTTGGTGCCATGAGCAGAACTTGGGATCAAACAGATATGACGATCCCCTTCTCCACGGCTTTCGTGGTAACGGCGAATAGCAAGCAGACCCGCATATTCGCCCTGTGCGCCGGAGTTTGGCTGCATACAAACGGCATCATAACCTGTTAATTGAACCAGCCAGTGAGATAACTGGCTGATCATCTGCTGATAACCCTGCGCCTGCTCTGGCGGACAGAATGGATGCAGCTGATTAAATTCAGGCCAGGAGATCGGTAACATTTCTGCCGCAGCATTGAGTTTCATAGTGCAAGAACCCAGCGGGATCATGGCCTGATTCAGTGCCAGATCTTTGCGCTCAAGGCGGTGCATATAGCGCATCATATCTGTTTCGCTGTGATAGCGGTTGAAATTCGGATGCTGGAGGATGTCATCATTACGCAGCATTGATGCAGGAATGGAATGGCTTTCCGCTATTACATTCTCATCTAGTGCCTCAACATCCAGCTTGCTATCTGTGCCTGTCAGTACTGAGAACAATTTGACCAAATCATCTCGGCGGGTGGTTTCATTTAATGTGATACCCACAGCGCCGTGAATATCGGTGCGCAAGTTGATTTCCGCTTGGTCTGCCCGTGCCAGTACCGCAGCTTTATCGGCAACTTCAACGGTTAGGGTGTCAAACCAGGTTTTGTAGCGCAGAGTAAATCCTGCTTGCTGTAACCCGGCGGCCAGAATGTCAGTCAGACGATGAATGCGGCCAGCAATGCGTTTCAGTCCTTTCGAACCATGATAGACCGCATACATCCCCGCGATATTTGCCAACAACACCTGCGAGGTACAGATGTTGGAGTTCGCTTTCTCACGACGAATGTGCTGCTCACGGGTCTGCATTGCCATGCGCAGAGCGGTATTACCCGCCGCATCACGGGAAACGCCGATAATACGTCCCGGCATAGAACGTTTGAATTCATCACGGCAGGCAAAAAATGCTGCATGGGGGCCACCATAGCCCATCGGTACACCAAAGCGTTGAGCGGAACCAAACACCACATCCGCCCCTTGTTTACCCGGTGCAGCCAGCAGCACTAGCGCCATCAAATCAGCAGCAACGCTGGTAATGATTTTGCGTTGTTTCAGTTGTGCGATCAGGTCGGTGTAATCATGAATTTCACCTTTTGTCCCCACCTGTTGTAACAACACACCAAATACGCCTTCCAACTCCAGGACTTTTTCGGCTTTATCCACAATCACATCAAAACCAAAGGTTTCAGCGCGGGTACGGACAACATCTAATGTTTGAGGGTGTATATCATCAGCAACAAAGAAACGATCAGCGTTTTTCAGTTTGCTGGCGCGTTTTGCCATTGCCATTGATTCAGCCGCCGCAGTGGCTTCATCCAGCAAAGATGCGGAGGCAAGATCCAAACCCGTCAGATCGATTGTCAGTTGCTGGAAATTCAGCAGTGATTCAAGACGCCCTTGAGAAACCTCCGGCTGATAAGGTGTATAAGCGGTATACCAACCAGGGTTTTCTAATAAATTGCGTAAAATAACCGGTGGCAGGACAGAAGGCACATAACCCATACCAATATAGGATTGGTAACGCTTATTTTGGCTGGCAATGGCTTTCAGTTCAGCCAGTGCTTGCTGTTCAGTTGCACCACCGCCCACATCGGGTGGCTCTAGTAACGCGATATCGCGGGGAACAATTTTCTGTGTTAATTCATTGAGGGAACTTGCCCCCACTGTCGCCAGCATCTCTTTCTGCTGTTCGATGGAAGAGCCAATATGACGGCGGATAAACTCGCCCCGGTTTTCGAGTTGGCTTAATGTTTGGGTCATTTGTTACTGATTCCTGAAGCTGGCCAGAAATGGCATACAAATAAAAACGCCCTGCTCACGATGTGAAACAGGGCGACGGTAGGCTATTATTCTTCTTCGTCCAGAAGTGCCTGATATCCTGCGGCATCCAGCAGATTTGCAAATTCACTCTCATCAGAGGCTTTAATACGGAACAGCCAACCCTTATTATAAGAGTCGCCATTAACTAATTCAGGCGCTTCACCCAGCGCTTCATTAACGGCAATCACTTCACCACTCAGTGGTGCGTAAATATCAGAAGCGGCTTTGACTGATTCAACAACGGCACATTCATCACCAAAATTAAATTCATTACCTACTTCTGGTAAATCAACAAAAACCATGTCGCCTAGCAGTTCCTGCGCATGTTCGGTAATACCTACAGTGTATTCACCATTGCCTTCTGCGCGAACCCACTCATGTGATTCAGCATATTTTAACTCTGCGGGTACATTACTCATTACCATTGTCTCCTTCAATCTTAGAACTTATCTCACCTCATTAGGCTATTTTGTTTTTGCACCAATCATGCCTAATGGGATAGGGTACTATTTAATCATTAAGTTATTAGACTATACGAGAGGTTTACCCGCCCGTACAAAATTGGGTTTGACTACCTGAACCGGCATCTCACGATTGCGGATCTGTACAATTGCCTGTTCACCAATCCCTTGTGGTACACGGGCAAGGGCAATACTGAATCCTAATGTTGGGGAGAATGTACCGCTGGTAATAACGCCAGTGTGTAAGGTGCCCGCTTCATCAGTAAAATTGACCGCTAAACCACCACGTAATACACCTTTTTCTCTCATCACTAGGCCAACCAACTGTTCAGTGCCATCTTCACGCTGTTTTTCCAGCGCTTCACGGCCGATAAACCGGCGATCTTCTGGTTTCCAGGCGATTGTCCAGCCCATATTGGCTGCCAGTGGAGAAATGGTTTCATCCATTTCCTGTCCATAGAGGTTCATACCCGCTTCAAGCCGTAACGTATCACGGGCACCTAACCCAGCGGGTTTAACACCGACACTCAGCAATTTTTGCCAGAAATCTGCTGACTGTGCTTTTGGCATCGCCACTTCATAGCCCGCTTCGCCGGTATAACCCGTTGTTGCGATAAACAGATCACCAGCCTGAACACCAAAGAAGGGTTTCATTCCGGCAATAGCCTGTTTTTGTTGATCATTTAGTAGAGATTCTACTTTTGCTTGAGCTTTAGGCCCCTGAATAGCAATCAATGCCAGATCATCACGTACCTGAATATCAACCGGGTAATTGGCAGCATGTTCATTGATCCAAGCCAGATCTTTCTCACGGGTCGCAGAATTGACCACCATCCGATAAAAATCATTGCTAAAGTAATAAACAATCAGGTCATCAATGACACCGCCAGAGGCATTCAGCATCCCGGTGTATAAGGCTTTGCCCTTTTCTGCCAGTTTAGCAATGTCATTTGCCAGCAAATAACGCAGGAAATCACGGCAGCCAGTACCATGCAGATCCACAATCGTCATGTGGGAAACATCAAACATGCCAGCATCAGTACGGACAGTGTGATGCTCATCCATTTGTGAACCGTAATGCAAAGGCATCATCCAGCCGTGAAAATCTACCATGCGTGCACCGCAGGCCAGATGCTGGTCATACAATGGAGTGTGTTTTGCCATTATTTCCCTCTTTTCATTTCCTACATGAAAACATACCGCGTATTAACCGACAGCTACTGTGAATCATGAACAAAAAGCGGCTAAAAAACGCGACGCAAACGATGTCTTTACATAAAAGTTATCACTGAAAACAAAAATGAACCATAAGTAAAAATAGGGTCCAATTCAGTAACAATAAAAAAACATGCTATGAGTATGCAGAATTTTTAACTATTAAAATGAGCCATAATACTCAAAATTAACAATTAACTTTAGAAAACACACATTTTCCATTAAGAGTTGACTGAAATATGAATAAAATCACCTATCCATATTTCAGTCATGCATGAGAAAAAATAATCGATAAGAAGAGGCTAAATTAGATTTTTTCAGCTGAACAGGATGGCGAAGAGAGCCAGCCCGGTAAGTCATTCAACCCCATTGCCTGACGAAGTAATGGCGGTTTAATTCCGGGTAAATTGTCTGCCAGTGATAACCCAACATCCCGCAAAAATTTTTTCACTGGATTATTGCCATCGAACAACTGACGAAACCCTTGCATTCCAGCCAACATGATAGCAGCACTGTGTTTACGGCGGCGTTCATAACGACGTAAATAAAAGTGCTGACCAATATCTTTTCCCTGGCAATGCAGACGACGCAATTCACCTATGAGTTCAGCCACATCCATAAAGCCCAGATTCACGCCCTGCCCTGCCAATGGATGAATGGTATGAGCAGCGTCTCCCACTAAGGCCAGACGATGAGCGGCAAAGTGACGGGCATAACGGCCGGTCAGTGGAATTGTCTGGCGTTCACTGATCAGCTCACACTGACCAAGACGCATATCAAAATCCACCGCCAGTTGCTGGTTGAAAAGCGTGTTATCCAGTTGTTTGTACTGATCTGCCGCTTCACCCGGCAGTGACCAGACGATAGAACATAAATGTGGATCAGCTAGAGGCAGAAACGCCAGAATGCCATCTCCATAAAAGACCTGACGGGCAACGCTGCCATGAGGCTCTTCAGTACGAATAGTCGCCACCAACGCATGATGTTCATAATCCCAGAATGTCAGGGGGATATCCGCATGCTGACGTAACCATGAATGAGCACCATCAGCACCAACCACTAAACAGGCTGTTAACATGCGGCCATCGGATAATGTCATAAAAGCTTCATTTTCTCCCCAGGCAATCTGTTGTAAAGCCGCAGGCGTTAGCAGGGTCACGTCCGACAGGCTTTCCGCTTTTTTCCATAACATCTCACGGATAACCCGATTTTCAATGATATGACCAAGATATTCCAGGCCATATTCAGCCGCGTTGAACCGAATGCGGCCAAAGCTATCCCGGTCCCAAACTTCTATTCCCTGATAAGGGCTGGTACGCACACCCAGAATCTGTTGCCACACGCCAAGATGCTGCAACAGGCGTTCACTGGCAGCATTAATTGCAGAAACCCGCAAAGCATACTCTTCTCTGGTATAAACCGATTGAGCCGGCGGATAGCTTTCTACCACCGCCACCCGTAAACCACTGCCCTGTAAGCCACAGGCAAGTGCCAGACCCACCATACCGCCACCAGCGATAACCACATCAAATGATTGCATAATATAACGTCCTCTTATTTTGTCTGCTTTATCTGCGGTTATCTTTGGACGACCCAGCCCAGAGTCTGACGGGCCAGCATATCCCGCACAGGAGAGAATTTTTCCATCGTCATCAAGCCAAGGTTGCGCCCAACTCTTAATGGAAAATAATGATTGGCAAATATCCGTATCAATCCATCAGTAATACCAATGGTATTTTCCCGATCTAACACCCGTTGTTGCTGATAATGAGTCAAAACCGGGTAAGCACCAATATCTTGACCAGCCGCAAAAGCCTCAGAAACAATCTGGGCCAGTGTCATCACATCCCGCATACCAAGATTAAAACCTTGACCGGCAATCGGATGTAATGTTTGTGCAGCATTACCCACCAGCGCCAATCGGTGGCTGATTTGTTGATTTGCAGTGGATAGTGTGAGTGGATAACTGTGGCACCAGCCAGTTTCCAACATTTTGCCCAGTCGCCAGCCAAATGCCTTCTGTAACTGTTTCAGAAACTGCTCATTATTCCAGCCAGCTATTTCCTTTCGCCGATCCAACTGATGGCACCATACTAATGAGCTTCGCCCCTCAGTCATTGGCAGCAAAGCCAGTGGGCCATATTCTGTGAAACGTTCAAATGCCCTGCCCTGTGGATGCTCTGACGTCAGCACATTAGTAATCACGGCAATCTGTTCATAAGGGTGCTGCTGCCACTGAATATTACAGGCTTGACCAATCGCGGAATGGCTGCCATCTGCGGCGACCAGCAATTCACCTTGCAGTTGATCGCCACTGTCTAAGGTAACGGTCACTGATGATGTCGTTCTTTCAACGGTCAGAACTTTGGATGGACAATATAATGTCACGCCGGGAGCATTTTTCAGTAAGCCGAACAAACACTTGCCTGCATCATACAGTTCGACAACATTACCTAAAGCCGGAATGTTATATTCTTTCGCATAAAGGTTCACAAACCCTGCATGACCACGGTCACTAACATGAACGTGAGTTATTGGTATCACATAATCTTCTAAAGCAGACCAAACCCCGATCTGTTGTAAACGCTGACAAGTACCGTAAGCCAGCGCTATCGCTCTGGCATCAAAGCCGGGGTGCTTCTGCTCCGGCTCTGCTGCTTCAATCAGGGAAACATGAATCCGCCCCTTGCTCAGGGAAGATATTGCCAGCGCAAGTGTCGCGCCAGTCATGCCCCCTCCAACGATAATCACGTTCATATCTTAACTTAACCCTGTTTTGCTTGCGCCATCAGAGCTTCAATCTCATCAGCTTCTTTAATCACACTGGCTGTCAGGTTTTCGTTACCGGTTTCAGTGATCAAAATGTCATCTTCAATACGGATACCAATACCACGATATTCCAGCGCTACATCGGCATCCGGTGCAATATAAAGCCCGGGTTCAACCGTTAATATCATTCCCGGCTCCAGAATACGGTCACGTTCTGCGCCATAGTGCCCAACATCATGCACATCCAGACCCAACCAATGACTGAGGCCATGCATAAAGAACTGGCGATAGGCTTTGGTTTCGATTAAATGTTCAACTTCACCGTGCATAATGCCTAGTTTCACCAGCTCTTCCACCATAATCCGCACAACATGTTCTGTTACTTTGTTGATGCTGGTACCCGGCTTATACAACTCCAATGAAACCTTCAACGTTTTCAGTACGATATCGTAAATTTCACGCTGGGCACGGGTGAACTTGCCATTCACCGGGAAAGTACGGGTGATATCTCCGGCATAACCCAGATATTCACAACCTGCATCAATCAATACCAGGTCACCCTCTTTCATCCTGCTTTCGTTCTCGGTGTAGTGCAGAATACAGCCGTTTTCACCACTCCCGATAATCGTGTTGTAAGAAGGGTAACGCGCACCCTGATAGGTAAATTCGTGATGAATTTCAGCTTCCAGTTGATATTCAAACATGCCTGGACGGCAAGTTTTCATCGCACGAGTATGTGCCTGTGCGCTGATTTCACCTGCCCGGCGTATAATTTCAATTTCTGCCTTGGATTTGAATAACCGCATTTCATGTACCCAAGGACGCCAGTCAGTTATCGTTAAAGGGGCTGAAAGATTACGGCGACCACCTTTTCTCAGTGTCTCCAGCGCCTGGAAGACAATGTCATCCGCATAGGCAAATTCACCCTGTGCGTGATAAACGACATCCAGACCATTTAACAGCTGATAAAGCTCTTCTTGGATATCATCAAAAGGCAAAGCCCGGTCAATACCCAGTTTTTTTGGTGCCGCTTCTTGCCCAAGACGGCGGCCAAACCAAATTTCCGCCGTCAAATCACGTGTTCGATTAAAAAGAACACTATGATTATGCGTATCGTCACTTTTA
This sequence comes from Photorhabdus sp. RM323S, assembly GCF_042879375.1. Lineage (NCBI taxonomy): Bacteria > Pseudomonadati > Pseudomonadota > Gammaproteobacteria > Enterobacterales > Morganellaceae > Photorhabdus > Photorhabdus sp. RM323S. The sequence continues at coordinate 80,713 of NZ_JBHFKZ010000015.1, read as the reverse complement.
ATTAATATCAGCACAGCTTCCGGTTCATTAAATCCAGTCAAATAAAGAAAATCGCTGTGCTGGCGATAGGGATATTCATTATCCGAATTTCGGGGCGCAGGCGGAGCAGAAAAAATAATCGCTGCGCTGGCCGGAGCCATTTTTGCTAATAAAGCCTGACGGCGGGATAAATATTCTTGTTTGATCATACCCTCTCCTGCGACTTGGTTAATTATTTTGAGTTCAATAAACAGTAATTAATGCAATGTTGGCTTATCATTTTCTGCAATTGAAACAACTTTAGGCTGAGTAAAAGCAATATAGCAAAGCTGCGCGGCAACTCGCACATATTCAAGAACTTCTTCCAGCGCCTGAGCCAGCTCTTCTTGATCATCACCTTCTTCATAGCCAAGCAGACCGATATTACGCAAATCATCCACAATCTCACCGACCTCTTTTTTATCGGTGAGTTTTGGTTGCGCGACACCCAATCCCAACAAGAAATGGTTCACCCATCCGGCCAGGGCATCTGCCCGCTCAAACACATTGCCTTCTTCATCGGGCAACAATAAATGGAATGCAAAATGACTGTCATCCAATGATTCAAATGTAATTTCACGTAATTCACGCAATTGTTGAGCTAATGGATGGGAAAAAGCCAGTCCATCATTGGCTAAATCATGAACTAAAGCTTGCCAACTACTATCGCGGTTACCACCGCACAGTAAGCCACTAATCAACCCATGCATCTCAGCAGCAGTCAGTGCCACTGACTGCTGATGCAATATTTCGTCAAAAGATTGATAATCTGGTAATGAATTCTGTATAGACATGTGTATTGGTCATCGTTGACGGTGTAAGTTCATGCTATGCTACCACCAAGGGGAGTCGCTATACCAGACAGCAGCCATAGCTAATCGTGAGTTGTCTGTCGGTATCGCACTGTAATGATTGGCGTCTTGCTTTATCCTGTCATCAAGAATAAAAGCCAGGACGCAGTAATAAGTCAGGAAGGGGTCATGTCTGCACAACCAGTAGATATCCAGATTTTTGGGCGGTCATTACGTGTCAATTGTCCATCAGAGCAAAAAGAAGCATTGCTGGCTGCCGCGGTGGAACTTGAACAACGTTTAGAAGATTTAAAAGAACGCACCAGAGTAACCAATACTGAACAACTGGTTTTTATTGTGGCACTGAATATCTGTCATGAGCTGGCACAAGAAAAAGTGAAAACCCGTGACTATGCCTACAATATGGAACAAAAAATAAAGATGCTTCAACAGACTATAGAACAAGCATTAGTGGAGCAAGGTCGCATCACTGAGCGTACTATTGCATCAAATGAATGAATTCTATTGATAAATCATACATTAGTGAGTGGATCATTCTATAATTTAGTTGCTTTCTGTGTTTAGTTTCATACAATAGGTTACATAAAGTTGCTTAGTAAGCGTAAGCGCTGAATAAATTTCTCTGAGATGTTCGTGAACGGGGAAAGTCCCCTGAGCCGATATTTCATACATGATAGAATGTAGTGCTCCGTAGCCGGTGTGCATGCTCGGTCCGTCCGAGAAGCCTTAAGGATGCGATGCTGCGTTCACCTTGAACCAAGGGTTCAAGGGTTACTACCTGTAACGGCATCTTGGAGAACCCCAATTTTAATCACTGCTCGCATTAACCGGCTAGGTTCCATGCCATCAGACCACTTGTTATCACTCAGACAAAGCATCAGAAAGAAAATACGCCAGCAACGTCGTGAGCTCACTCCTGAACAACAAGCTCTTTTTGCCAACCAAGCTGCGGAAAAAGTTGTCAACCACCCCAGAATTCACCAAGCCAATAAAATCGCACTATTTCTTTCCTTTGATGGTGAACTTGACACCCGACCGCTAATCAAACAACTCTGGCAACAAAACAAACAGATCTATTTGCCTGTATTGCATCCTTTCAGTCGCCACCATCTGCTGTTTTTAAACTATCGGCCAAATACGCAACTTGTCAGTAATCGTTTCAATATAGAAGAGCCGCCACTGGATATTCAGCAGCTTTTACCCTTATCTGAACTGGATATCATGATGATCCCGCTGGTTGCTTTCGACCACACAGGACAGCGACTTGGAATGGGAGGTGGCTTTTACGATCGTACATTGAGCCAATGGCAACAAAAAAATTTCTATCCGATTGGTTTGGCTCATAACTGTCAATTAGTCGATACATTACCTTCAGACAAGTGGGATATCCCATTACCAGAAATCATCACGCCCGAAAAAATCTGGCAATGGCAGTAAAGAATGAAGAATGGGCACCTTACACAATGCGCCCATTTATGGCATAGCAAAATAATCAGTAAAGCAGGCGAGAACGGATAGTACCCGGCAAAGCTTTCAGTTCCTGCAATACCATTTCAGCCTGAGCAGGGTTCTCAGTCACAATATCAATCACTACATAGCCCATATCCCCGCTGGTACGCAGGTACTGAGCGGCGATATTAATATCCTGTTCAGCAAACACCTGGTTAATACTATTCAATATACCTGGCCGATTTTCGTGAATATGTAAAAACCGGTTGGTATCATCAGCATGAGCAGGAAGAGAAACTTCCGGGAAGTTGACGGCTGATAAGGTAGAACCATTATCAGAGTATTTCGCTAATTTTCCTGCCACTTCATAACCAATGTTTTCCTGCGCTTCCTGTGTAGAACCTCCGATATGTGGGGTCAGCAATACGTTATCAAATTTAAGCAAAGGCGACTCAAACAGATCATTATTGGTCGCGGGTTCAACCGGGAATACATCTACAGCCGCCCCTGATAGGTGTTCACTTTCCAGTGCTTCACACAATGCCGGGATATCCACCACCGTTCCTCGTGAAGCATTAATCAGGACAGAACCCGGTTTCATCAATGCCAGTTCCTGCGTACCCATCATATTCTTCGTTGATGGCGTTTCAGGTACGTGTAAACTGACCACATCACTCATATTCAGTAATTCTGATAAATGACGAATCTGATGAGCGTTACCTAATGGCAGTTTGTTCTCAATATCGTAGAAGTAAACATCCATACCAATATTTTCTGCTAAAATACCAAGCTGAGTACCAATATGACCGTAACCGATAATACCCAGTTTTTTACCACGAACTTCATAACAGCCCTTAGCCTGCTTATCCCATACGCCACGATGCGCTTTAGCATTGGCTAAAGGAATACGGCGCAGTAGTAACAACAGTTCACCAAGTACCATCTCAGCAACAGAGCGGGTATTAGAAAATGGTGCATTAAAGACGGGGATACCCCGTTTGGCCGCTGCTTTCAGATCAACCTGGTTGGTGCCGATACAGAAGCAACCCACAGCAACCAATTTTTCGGCGGCCTGGAAAATATCTTCGGTCAATTGTGTGCGAGAACGGATCCCAACAAAATGGGCATCACGAATTGCCTCTTTTAGCGCCAGGGAATCTAACGCCCCTTTATGATATTCGATATTGCTATAACCCGCTCCCCGCAGGTTTTCCACCGTGCTCTGGTGCACACCTTCCAATAGCAAAAATTTAATCTTATCTTTTTCCAGAGATACCTTAACCATTTACCCTGCCTATTGTTACGTCAATTTTCATTACATTTAAGATTCATTCTCTCAACATAACAAAAAAAACAGATACGGCAATACAAACGATTGCTATTCTTACCAAATAAGTCTTAATAAAATAGTTATTGTGCGGAATAAAATGATATGGAGAAGAATAAAGTCAGGATTTAGATTATCTAATAATCAGATAAATGAGATATATCACTAAATTTCCACTGATTATTAAAAGTAAAAAATTTTTAAGGGCGAAAGGTTCCGCCCTCTGTGAGCAATATTATTGGGTGATGGTTTTCACGCCATCTAATGTTCCCATCAATACAACATCCGCACCACGGTTAGCAAACAGACCGACAGTGACGACACCGGCGATACGATTAATTTTATTCTCTAGCTCAACAGGATCGAGAATTGCTAAATTATGCACATCCAGGATCACATTACCGTTATCAGTCACAACGTTCTGGCGATATTCGGGTACACCACCCAATTTAACCAATTCACGGGTAACATATGAACGGGCCATCGGGATCACTTCAACCGGTAAAGGGAATTGACCCAAGACATCAACTTTCTTCGAAGAATCAACAATACAAATGAATTTCTTCGCGATGGCAGAAATAATTTTTTCGCGAGTCAATGCGGCACCCCCACCTTTAATCATCTGCATATTGCCATTGATTTCATCCGCGCCATCGACATAAATATCAAGAGAATCCACCTCATTACAGTCGAAGACAGGAATTCCCAGGCTTTTTAACTTTTCGGTAGAAGCCTCAGAGCTGGATACAGCCCCTTCAATCTGGTCTTTAATTGAGCCAAGAGCATCAATAAAATGCGAAGCTGTTGAACCCGTCCCCACACCGACAATCGTTCCGGGAGTGACAAATCCGAGCGCTGCCCAACCTACTGCTTTTTTCAGTTCGTCCTGAGTCATATCAATTCACAACCTATATCAGTTACAAGGAAAGCCTGTCAGCTAGTATAAACAATAATTTGCCTCATCCACCGGAAAAATATGGCATAGTGCTACGCAGAACAATCAATGGAGAATCTTTCTGTAATGAAACGCCCTGATTACCGAACACTGCAAGCCTTGGATGCTGTGATCCGTGAGCGCGGTTTCGAACGCGCAGCCCAGAAACTCTGTATCACCCAGTCCGCAGTTTCTCAACGTATCAAGCAGTTGGAAAATCTGTTCGGTCAGCCTCTGTTAGTGCGCACCATTCCTCCACGCCCCACCGAACAAGGGCAAAAGCTGCTGGCGCTACTGCATCAAGTAGAATTACTGGAAGAACAATGGCTGGGCAGCGATGAATCCAGTACAGATACTCCGCTGCTGCTTTCACTGGCAGTTAACGCTGATAGTCTGGCAACCTGGCTGTTACCGGCATTGCACCCAGTGCTCAGTGATTTACCAATTCGGCTAAATATTCAGGTTGAAGATGAAACCCGTACTCAAGAACAATTAAGAAGAGGGGAAGTTGTTGGGGCAGTCAGTATTCAACCACAACCATTACCTAGTTGTCTGGTAGATAAACTGGGGGCGCTGGATTATCTGTTTGTTGCGTCACCAGAATTTGCTACCCGATATTTCCCAAATGGGGTTACCCGTTCAGCCTTACTGAAAGCGCCCGCAGTAGCATTCGATCACCTGGATGATATGCATCAGGCATTTTTACAACAAAACTTCGATTTATCACCGGGCAGTGTTCCATGCCATATCGTCAACTCATCTGAAGCTTTTGTGCAACTGGCAAAACAGGGTTCTACTTGTTGTATGATCCCTCATTTACAAATTGATCGGGAACTGAAAAAGGGCAAACTGCTCAACCTGACACCAGGTTTATATCAGCGCCGGATGCTCTATTGGCATCGTTTCGCACCGGAAAGCAGAACAATGAAAAAAGTGACTGACGCCCTGTTGAAAATTGGGCGTCAGATGTTAAGACAAAATGACACGGATTAAGGTTTTAGCTCAAACACAACATCAACCTGATCGTTAAAGCTGATGGTGTCCTGTTGGTAAGTTTCATTCACACCAGCAGCACCTCCCGCCAGCATGACATCATTATTGCGGTATTTCATATAGGAAATATCTGGCGCTCGATAATTGATACTGTATATCGGGCCAAGTTTACTGTTAAAGCCTTTCGCTAATACATCAGCCTGCTCAATCGCATTCTGAATGGCTTTTTGTCGGGCTTCATCACGATATTTTTGTGGATCTTCCACACCAAACTGAACGGACGAGATCTCATTTAAGCCAGCTTTTAATGCACCATCAAGCAGAATATTAAGATGATCCAACTTACGAACCTTCACCTCCACCGAACGGATTGCACGATAACCTTTTAGCACAGACTTGTCGGATTCTCTGTCATAGTCATAGTCAGGTTGAGTACGCAGATTCGCCGCATTAATATCTTTCTTTTCAATGCCATTCTCTTTTAGAAAATCAAAATACTTAGTAACAAGCTCATCAACCTGTTTTTTAGCACCAGAAGCATCTTTGGCAGAAATATTGACGTTAATCATCAACGTTGCCATATCCGGTTCTGCTTTAATTATCGCATTACCAGAAGTCACAATATGAGGGACCACGGGTAAATCAGCTGCCTGCGTAGAGAGAGGTACGCCTCCTGCACTTAACATTGCAGCTAACCCTAATGATTTTAATTTCACCACAACCTCCGTAGAAAATCTGTTACGAAAAGAGTTTATCCCCGGAAAAACCGAAATATTCATGGGATAAATAAAACACTAACACACACACTGTATGCGAAAGAAGTGCCCAGGTTAACCAGAAATTATCAATCCCTGCTTAGCAAGTTGCCAAGCGATATACCACATGACAATACAGATAAATCCATTAATAATTCGTTGAGAACGTGGCTTACTCAGTATGGGTGAAAACCAAGCAGCGAGGAATGCCAGAGTAAAAAACCAGCTAATGGAAGCGCTTGCCGCACCAAAAGTAAACCAGGGCCTGAGTTCTGAAGATAATTGACCACCAATACTGCCCAATATAACCAAGGTATCCAGATAAACATGTGGATTTAACCAAGTGACAGCAAAGATAATTGCAATTACCCGCCAGCGACTCCTCGCTATATTGTCAGTCTGTGTGAGTTCCGCATTCGCAAGCAGGGCCACACGAAAAGCTCTCCAGCCATACCACAATAAAAAAGCAACCCCTCCCCAAGTGACAAATTGCAGTAGTAAAGTTGACTGACCAAGCAATGCACTCCCTCCAAATACGCCGGCACCAATCAGAAAACCATCGCTGATAGCACACAAAGTTGCACTCATCAGATGGAATTGTCTTCGGCTCCCTTGCTGCATAACAAAGGCATTTTGTGGACCAAGCGGCAAAATCATTGCAGCACTGAGAAAAAATCCCTGCACAAATGTCGATAACATAAAAAAACTCCTCAATAATTATTCACTTTGCCCTTCCAATGTTCAGAATATTAAGAAGAATAGCTCATTAGAGGAAATAAATGCTTCTAATCGATCATAAGAAATTTTAATAGTCAGCTAAAAAACCGGCTGTTACAGGAAAAATATTTAGTTAATTCAAAGGAAATTAGGCAAATACACACTTAAGACATTAATTAATCGATTAATTCTGTAAGAATAAGAGGAAGAGGTTATTTTGAAAAAAATTACTGGTTTCATGTTGTTCGCGGTCATTATTATTACTGCACTCACTATCAGAAGCTACTATTTACTTCGGAATGATGTTGAAGAAACATTAAACCAATCTGAAATAATTGAATACTATATTGGTACAGCAAATATTACCGATGTAGAGCTCAGTAATTATCAACCTTTCTTATGTAAAAAAGGCTGTGAACGCTTTGTCCTTGAAGTACAAGGTGAAAAAGGCAACGGGACCGTCGCTGCCGATATTAATTTACACGATTCAAGTGTTTTAGCGGCTGTACTTTGCTTACCCGACAATAAGAAAATAACGCTGACAGAAGATATCAACGATGATTTTGTTAAAAACAATTTTGATACCTTATGTCAATAAAATAAACTTGGTGGAATAGGCTTGGATCGTCCGCGCCATTCACGGCGCGGCACGAATTTACAGGCAAAAGCTTATAACCTCTTCACACAATCGGGTGATTATCACCAAATCTATCATTTGACTAACTACTCATTTTATTTTGAGCCGCAGCCTGATTCTGATGCAAATAAACATCCATTTGTGGATAAGGAATACCGATATTGTGTTTATCCAATGTACGTTTAAAGTTTTCCATCAAATCCCAATAAACGTCCCAAGCATCACCATTGGGCGTCCATACACGCACAACAAAATTCAGCGAAGAAGGGGCCATTTCATGCAAACGGATTGTTACACCGCGATCATGCTGAATACGGCTGTCTGCCGCAATAACATCACCCAGTACTTTTTTGACTTCATCAATATCCGCATTATAGGCAACACCGACCATTATTTGCGTCCGACGGTTCGGTTCACGGCTGGTATTAATAACATTATCGGCAATAATTTTCCCATTCGGGATAACAATAATTTTGTCATCAGCTGTACGCAATGTTGTAGAGAAAATCTGCACCTGAACCACAGTGCCCTCAACGGCGCCCAAGATAACATATTCACCGGCCCGGATTGGCCGGAAAGCAACCAACAATACACCAGCAGCAAAGTTGGACAAAGAGCCCTGTAAAGCTAAACCAACGGCTAAACCCGCAGCACCGATAACCGCAATCACTGACGCTGTCTGAACCCCTAATTTGCCCAAAACAGCGATAATCGTGAACGCAATTACCGAATAACGGATAATCGCAGCCAGGAAATCTGACACAGTGACATCAATGCCACGCAACGACATCACTCTTTTCACACCTTTGCTGATTAATTTTGCCGCCATCAACCCCAAAACAAGGATCAGAACAGCTGCAACCATATTGACCAGATACTGAATGATTAAATCCTGATGATTAATAAACCAGCTTGTAGCCTCATTAATACCACCAGACAGACTGATATCTTCCATTAAAATCACCTTGATTATTTAGCTATTCAACTATAATTAACAAAATTACTCAATTGCTATTCTTCATAGCAGGTATCGATAGTAAGAAAAAAATCTATCGCGTCAGAAAATTATTCTTCTCTATATACAAATGGTTACCAATCGTTTTTTCGCAAAATAAAATCCCGATAATCGGACAACATATCAATAAAATCCTTAGTACCGCAGAAAGCCAGACTCTCATTATCGTAATAACTCATGCCCTCTTCCATTTCATCAGTTTCAAACTCAAGCTGATTAGCACGAACCATCACTTCTTCGTCATCCATTAGCAGCGTATATTCATGACCCACAAGTTGCCATTGACGTTCACTGCCCTTGATTTCAGCCAGCGCTGTGGTGATCTTATCCAGCACAGTCAAGTCACCTTTAACTTCTTCATTCAGCCACTGACCAATAGCTTCGTGATCCATTGAGAATCGGCTAGTCACCTGCCCAGTGACACCCAACAAAAATTCGTAGTCCATCATGTACCTCTGGTGCATTTTTTCATTTTAATATTTCCTAGCAATTCCGTTCCGGAATCAGCCCACAAACTCACAAGAAGTGGAAGATCAAAGCCTCTATCACTGACACTTACTGCGCTATTTTGCATCTGGATGACTGAAAATGTGTGTCTCCAAAATATTACTGAGGTTCGTGTCCATTGTAGCTTTCATTGAGCGATGAACTCAGCTTCAGTGCAAACCAAGGATAAATGGCACTATAATTAATAATATCTCAGAGAAACAAAAACAGCAAAATTGAACACATGGCTGCCGATTGATGAGATATATTTAGGAATATTGCAATCCGATGCTTTATTTATTATCTTGCTTGAAGAAACTAAAACACTTTTCAGAGGCCATCATGATACGTCACATCCTTTTGTTAACATTCCCTTCAGACACAAAAGAACAACAATTAACAACAATAAGAGATACTGCTATTTCCATACAGTATGCAATCAAGGGTATTTCTTCTATTGAGTGGGGAGACAACATAAGTAGTGAAAACAAAAATAAAGGCTTCACACACGCTATCGTGATGACATTTGATGATTGTAAAGTGCTTGCAGATTATCTGTATCATCCAGCACACGACAAGTTGAAAGAACTTCTTATGTATTCGGTTGATGACATCATCGTCTTTGATTATGAAGCATAAAGCAGCATAGATTATCCTTAAGAAAGGCATTGACATTTTAGGAAATAACGGCCTGTTTATCAGTGACCGACATAGTAAATATTGTCGGTGTGCCTCAGAATAACTGAACACTCCGCTGATTAGTTAAACCTGTTAATGGATTTCTGCCAATACAAATCCACAAATGCATACACCCTGTAACAATAGACAATTATTAAAATAATAGAATATGTTCTGTTTTACACGTTCGGAAATAATAAATTATTTATAAAATTGATAATATATTCAGTCGTTAAATCTTTACTAAATATAAAGACTCAGCGACACATGAATTAACTATTCGGGAGTTAAAACAACAAAATGGGAGGGTTTTATTTACCTCCCATTGTTGATATTAAAATCAGTAAATCACACCGCAGTCTGGAAGATCACATCATCCGCTTTTTCAGTGTATTGATTCAGTTGGTCAAAGTTGAGATAACGATAGGTATCTTCTGCGGTTTCATCAACTTTATCCATAAATTGCTGATACTCTTCCGGTGTCGGCAGACGTCCCAACAGAGAAGCCACCGCCGCCAGTTCAGCTGATGCCAGATAGACGTTCGCCCCCGTTCCTAAACGGTTCGGGAAGTTACGGGTTGAAGTAGAAACTACCGTTACACCGTCAGCAACACGTGCCTGGTTGCCCATACACAGGGAACAACCCGGTATTTCAATCCGTGCCCCACTCTTACCAAAGATGCTGTAATAACCTTCTTCAGTGAGCTGAGCCGCATCCATCTTGGTTGGTGGAGCAACCCACAAGCGAGTTGGCAATTGGCCTTTATGTTGATCCAATAATTTACCGGCTGCACGGAAGTGACCAATGTTAGTCATGCAAGAACCGATAAAGACCTCATCGATTTTGCTGTTAGCCACATCAGACAGCAAACGCGCATCATCCGGATCATTCGGTGCACACAGAATTGGCTCTTTGATTTCAGCCAAATCAATTTCGATAACTGCGGCGTATTCTGCATCAGCATCGGCTTCCAGCAGTTGAGGATCTTTCAGCCAGCTTTCCATACCGGTTACACGACGTTCCAGTGTACGGCGGTCACCATAACCTTCAGCAATCATCCATTTCAGCAATACAATATTGGATTGCAGGTATTCGATAATCGGCGCTTTATCCAGTTTAATCGTACAACCTGCCGCAGAGCGTTCTGCGGAAGCATCTGCCAGTTCAAATGCTTGCTCAACTTTCAGCTCTGGCAAACCTTCGATTTCAAGAATACGACCAGAGAAAATGTTTTTCTTACCTTTCTTCTCAACCGTCAGAAGACCTTGCTGAATCGCATAGTAAGGAATTGCATGTACCAAATCACGTAAAGTGATACCGGGCTGCATCTGTCCTTTAAAACGAACCAGCACAGACTCAGGCATATCCAGAGGCATCACGCCCGTCGCAGCCGCAAACGCCACCAAACCAGAACCTGCCGGGAAGGAAATGCCTATCGGGAAACGGGTGTGAGAATCTCCCCCCGTACCGACGGTATCAGGCAACAACATACGGTTTAGCCATGAGTGAATGATACCGTCACCCGGACGCAAAGAAACACCACCACGATTCATGATGAAATCAGGCAGAGTATGATGAGTTGTGACGTCAACTGGCTTAGGATAAGCCGCCGTATGACAGAATGACTGCATCACCAAATCCGCAGAGAAGCCCAGACATGCCAAGTCTTTCAGCTCATCACGGGTCATTGGACCAGTCGTATCCTGAGAACCAACGGAGGTCATTTTAGGTTCACAATATTCACCCGGGCGAATACCCACAGTGCCACATGCCCGGCCAACCATTTTCTGAGCTAAGGAGAAACCACGGTTACTTTTCTCAACCGCTTTCGCCTGACGGAATACATCACTTTGCGGCAAGCCAAGCGATTCACGAGCCTTACTGGTTAAACCACGACCAATAATCAGTGGAATACGACCTCCCGCACGAACTTCATCCAGCAACACATCGGTTTTCAGTTCAAATTCAGCCAGCAGCTCATTGGTCTCGTGATTGCGTACTTCGCCTTTATAGGGATAGATATCAATTACATCACCCATATTCAGCTTGGTAACATCTATTTCGATTGGCAATGCACCGGCATCTTCCATCGTATTGAAGAAGATTGGCGCAATTTTACCGCCCAAAACAACGCCACCACCGCGTTTGTTTGGCACAAATGGGATATCTTCGCCCATAAACCACAGCACTGAGTTAGTGGCTGATTTACGGGAAGAACCTGTACCGACAACATCGCCGACATAAGCCAGCGGATAGCCTTTTTTATTCAGCTCTTCAATCTGTTTGATTGGGCCAACGGTGCCAGCTTGATCAGGTTCTATACCTTCACGGGCATTTTTCAGCATAGCCAGAGCATGCAATGGAATATCAGGACGTGACCATGCATCCTGCGCAGGAGATAAGTCGTCCGTATTTGTTTCACCCGTCACTTTAAAGACAATAACTGTGATTTTTTCTGCCAATTCAGGGCGTTCCAGATACCACTGTGCATCCGCCCAAGAGTGCATAATTTGTTTGGCTTGTGGATTACCGGCTTTCGCTTTTTCTTCTACATCATAGAAGTTATCAAACATTAACAAAGTATGAGAGAGCGCTTTAGCTGCAATGGGAGCCAGCTTTTCATTATCCAGAGCATCAATCAGGGGATGAATATTATAACCACCCTGCATAGTTCCAAGCAGTTCAATCGCTTTTTCTGGCGTGATTAGCGGTGAAATGGTTTCACCTTTTACAATGGCAGCAAGAAAACCGGCTTTTACATATGCCGCTTCATCAACACCAGGGGGAATACGGTTAATCAGTAGATCTAACAGGAAATCTTCTTCACCTTTTGGTGGGCTCTTCAGTAACTCAACCAGCGCCGCCGCTTGCGCCGCGTCCAATGGCTTAGGGACGACGCCTTGAGCTGCACGCTCAGCTACGTGCTTGCGGTATTCTTCTAGCACGACTTTCTCCTCGCTCTCATTGTTATTTATTACCCGGCTGTCTGCACCCGCCTTAGAGCCTGTATCATCAGGCTATTGTGTTTTCGCAACAATAACGCAACGCCCACTGGGACAGGCTGTTAGTTATGGTTCCGGGTGCCAGGTCAGAGGATTGTCAGCATAACCTAATCAGTTCAAGTTATGCCGAGCTTCGGGCACCCAGCATACCAAAATTTGAATGCGATGTTAATTCGTTCACATAAAAGTAACATTAACTGATAGTAATATTCTGAATTAGTAGTAGATAACGCTATTAAAACAGATTATTCCGCTGATTTTTGCCAGTGGCACCCACAAAAACCACACTTTTCATACCCTATTTTTTTAACAGGTCATACCAGGCATAAAAAAACGGCTTCCGTAAATGAAAGCCGTTTAGTTGATTACATCAGGCGATTTAAGAAATTATTTCTTTTTCTTTGCCTTAGCATTTGGCAAGTCAGTAATGCTGCCTTCAAAGATTTCAGCCGCCAGACCGACAGATTCATGCAGCGTTGGGTGTGCATGGATAGTCAACGCGATATCTTCTGCATCACAACCCATTTCAATTGCCAGACCGATTTCACCCAGCAGTTCACCACCGTTAGTACCTACAATGGCGCCACCGATAATACGGTTACTTTCTTTATCGAAAATCAGTTTGGTCATACCGTCAGCACAATCAGAAGCGATCGCGCGGCCAGAAGCTGCCCACGGGAAGGTGGCCGTTTCATAGCTGATGCCTTGCTCTTTCGCTTCTTTCTCAGTCAAACCAACCCATGCCACTTCTGGTTCAGTGTAAGCAATGGATGGAATAACTTTTGGATCGAAGTAGTGTTTCTTACCGGAGATAACTTCGGCAGCAACGTGACCTTCGTGAACACCTTTATGCGCCAGCATTGGTTGACCAACGATATCACCGATAGCAAAAATGTGCGGTACATTGGTACGCATTTGCTTATCAACATGGATAAAACCACGGTCATCAACTTTAACGCCCGCTTTACCCGCATCCATCATTTTACCGTTAGGTACACGACCAATAGCAACCAGAACTGCGTCATAACGCTGTGGTTCTGCTGGTGCGTTTTTACCTTCCATCGTGACGTAGATACCCTCTTCTTTGGCTTCGACTACGGTCACTTTCGTTTCCAGCATCAGGTTAAATTGCTTGCTGATGCGCTTGGTGAATACTTTCACTACATCTTTGTCAGCCGCAGGAATCACTTGATCCAACATTTCAACGACATCAATCTGAGAACCCAGAGCGTGGTAAACAGTTCCCATTTCCAGACCGATGATACCGCCGCCCATTACCAGCAGACGCTCAGGAACTGTTGTCAGCGCCAGTGCATCTGTAGAATCCCATACACGAGGGTCATCATGAGGGATGAATGGTAATTGGATAGGACGGGAACCTGCGGCAATAATGGCATTATCAAAATTAATCGTTGTTGCGCCACCTTCACCTTCAACAACCAGCGTATTAGCACCGGTAAATTTACCAACACCATTAACAACTTTAACTTTGCGGCCTTTAGCCATACCAGCCAGACCACCGGTCAGCTGATTGATAACTTTTTCTTTCCAGACACGGACTTTTTCGATGTCAGTTTTTGGCTCACCAAAAACGATACCGTGATTTGCCAGAGCTTTAGCTTCTTCAATAACTTTTGCTACGTGCAACAATGCCTTGGAAGGGATACAACCAACATTAAGACAAACACCGCCTAAGGTAGAGTAACGTTCCACCAGGACGGTTTCTAAACCTAAATCCGCGCAACGAAAAGCAGCAGAATATCCTGCTGGACCTGCCCCAAGCACCACAACCTGGGTTTTAATTTCAGTACTCATCATGACCTCTTAATTGTTTGTCCGGCGGGTCAGACGCCAAAAACGATATATTCCACCGGGACCTACATACCGCGAGCAGTTTACAGAATTGTTAATAACCTGAAAAGCGCGTTAACGTGACAGAACTCGCAACAAACCAACCAGATACGAGCTGTTTCCCTGCCACAGCAATAACAATCAGGCCGGCATATCGCCGGCCTTTAAGATTACATCACCAGACGGCGGATATCGCTCATCGCATGATTAATAAATGTGATGAAGCGCGCACCAGCAGCACCATCAATCACTCGATGATCGAAGGAGAGTGACATAGGCAACATCAAGCGTGGTACAAACTCTTTACCATTCCAGACCGGCTTCATGGATGAACGGGATACGCCCAAAATAGCCACTTCCGGTGCGTTAACGATTGGCGTAAATGCTGTGCCACCGATACCGCCTAGGCTTGAAATAGTAAAGCATCCACCCTGCATATCAGATGCAGTCAGTTTACCTGCGCGGGCTTTCTTAGACATCTCTGTCAGCTCGCGGGATAAGTCGATGATACCTTTCTTATTGACGTCACGGAACACCGGAACCACCAGACCATTAGGCGTGTCAACTGCCACACCAATGTTGATGTATTTTTTCAGCGTCAGTTTCTGACCATCTTCCGAGATAGAGCTGTTAAAACGTGGCATCTCTTCCAGCGCTTTTGCTACCGCTTTCATGATGAACACCAGTGGGGTGATCTTCACGCCAAGCTGTTTCTTCTCAGCTTCCTGATTCTGCTGTTTACGGAAGTTTTCAACTTCGGTGATATCCGTTTCGTCGAACTGTGTCACATGCGGGATCATCATCCAGTTACGGCTCAGGTTAGCACCCGAAATTTTCTGGATACGACCCAGTTCAACTTCTTCAATTTCACCAAATTTACTGAAATCCACTTTCGGCCAAGGCAGCATCCCCGGCAGACCGCCACCAGCTGATGCAGGTGCAGATTCAGCACGTTTAATCGCGTCTTTCACGTAAGACTGAACATCTTCACGCAGAATACGGTTTTTACGACCTGAACCTTTCACTTTAGCCAAGTTAACACCGAATTCACGTGCCAGACGACGGATCACCGGTGTTGCATGAACATAAGCACTATTTTCAGCGAAGTCATTTTTGTCTTCTTCTACAAAGCTGCTTCTGCTCTCCAGAACGGGAACAGCTTTCTCAGGTTCAGCGGCTGGAACCGGAGCAGAAGCCACAGGCGCAGCACCCACCACTTCAAATACCATCATCATAGAACCGGTTTTCACTTTATCACCGGCCTTGATTTTAATCTCTTTAATGGTACCTGCGCATGGTGCTGGCACTTCCATCGAAGCCTTATCACCTTCTACGGTGATCAGTGACTGTTCAGCGGTAACCGTATCGCCGACTTGAACCATCACTTCGGTCACTTCAACTTCATCACCACCGATATCGGGTACATGAATATTTCTAGCTGCGCAAGCCGCAGGTTCTGGCTCTGCCATGCGGGAAGATAATGGCATAGCGGCTGATTCTGCAACAGGTGCTGCTTCTACCGCACCTGCTGCAGAATCAAAAATCATAATCAGCTTGCCGGTTTCAACTTTATTGCCAACCGCAACGATGATTTCTTTAACAACACCCGCCTGAGGGGATGGAACTTCCATCGAAGCCTTATCACCTTCTACGGTAATCAACGATTGTTCAGCTTCCACTGTATCGCCAATTTTCACCATGATTTCGGTGACTTCAACTTCATCTGCACCGATATCCGGTACGTTGATTTTGATAGTCATTGATCTTTACCTCTTATGCCAAACGCGGGTTAACTTTTTCTGGATTAATGTTGTATTTCTTGATGGCTTCTTCCACAACATTCACATCAATTTCACCACGTTTAGCCAGCTCACCCAGAGCAGCAACGACCACGTAGGAAGCATCAACTTCAAAATGATGACGCAGGTTTTCACGGCTATCGGAACGACCGAAACCGTCAGTACCCAATACACGGAATTCGCTTGCAGGAATGAAGTTACGAATTTGTTCTGCGAACAGTTTCATGTAGTCAGTAGAAGCCACTGCCGGTGCTTCATTCATGATCTGAGCAACATAAGGTACGCGTGGCGTTTCTGTTGGGTGCAACATATTCCAGCGTTCACAATCCTGACCATCACGCGCCAGTTCAGTGAATGAAGTGACGCTGTACACGTCAGAACCCACACCATAATCGTTAGCCAGAATCTGCGCTGCTTCACGAACATGACGCAGGATAGAACCGGAACCTAACAACTGAACTTTACCTTTGCTACCTTCCAGGCTTTCCAGTTTGTAGATACCTTTACGGATACCTTCTTCTGCACCCTGCGGCATCGCTGGCATGTGGTAGTTTTCGTTCAGCGTGGTGATGTAGTAGTAAATGTTCTCTTGTTTCTCACCATACATACGCTCCAAACCATCATGCATAATCACAGCAACTTCATAAGCAAATGCCGGATCGTAAGAGATGCAGTTAGGGATCGTCAGAGACTGAATGTGGCTGTGGCCATCTTCATGTTGCAAACCTTCACCGTTCAAGGTTGTACGACCTGAAGTACCGCCAATCAGGAAGCCGCGCGCCTGTTGGTCACCCGCCGCCCAGCACAAGTCACCGATACGCTGGAATCCGAACATAGAGTAGTAGATGTAGAACGGGATCATCGGCAAGTTATTGGTGCTGTAAGACGTTGCCGCCGCCAGCCATGATGAACCTGCACCCAGCTCATTAATCCCTTCTTGCAGGATCTGGCCTTTCGCGTCTTCTTTATAGTAAGCAACCTGCTCACGGTCCTGCGGAGTATACTGCTGACCATTAGCGCTGTAGATGCCAATCTGACGGAACAGACCTTCCATACCGAAAGTACGCGCTTCATCAGCAATGATTGGAACCAGACGATCTTTGATTGACTTGTTCTTCAACATCACATTCAGGGCACGAACAAAAGCGATCGTGGTAGAAATCTCTTTATTTTGTTCTTCCAACAGTGCACCGAAATCTTCCAGCGTTGGCAGTTCCAGCTTTTCTTCAAAATGAGTACGACGGCTTGGCAAATAACCACCCAGCGCTGCACGACGCTCATGCAGGTATTTGTACTCTTCAGAATCTTTATCGAAAGTCACATAGGGCAGGTTTTCAATTTGCTCATCAGCAACAGGAACATTGAAGCGATCACGGAAATGGCGAACACCTTCCATATTCATCTTCTTAACCTGATGGGCAATGTTTTTACCTTCGGCAGTATCACCCATACCGTAGCCTTTGATAGTTTGGGCCAAGATAACGGTTGGTTGACCGGTAGTTTCCTGCGCTTTTTTCAGTGCAGCAAAAACTTTCTTGGGATCGTGACCACCACGGTTCAGCGCCCAAATCTGGTCATCAGTCATGTCTTTGACTAATTCTGTCGTTTCTGGGTAACGACCGAAGAAATGCTTACGGACATAAGCACCATCTTTGGATTTGAACGTCTGGTAATCGCCGTCCAGAGTTTCGTTCATCAGTTGGATCAATTTGCCGCTGGTATCTTTACGCAGCAATTCATCCCAACGCTCACCCCAAAGTACTTTAAGAACCTGCCAACCCGCACCGCTGAAGATACCTTCCAGCTCGTTAACGATTTTACCATTACCGGTAACTGGGCCATCCAGACGTTGTAGGTTACAGTTAATAACAAAAACCAGATTATCCAGTTTCTCACGGGTTGCGATCGTGATCGCGCCTTTGGATTCTGGCTCATCCATTTCACCGTCACCCAAGAATGCGTAAACGGTTTGCTTGGAGGTGTCTTTCAAACCACGGTGTTCCAGATATTTCAGGAATTTAGCCTGGTAAATAGCACCAATTGGCCCCAATCCCATTGAAACCGTCGGGAATTGCCAGAATTCAGGCATCAGTTTTGGATGCGGATAAGAAGACAGACCGTTACCATGAATTTCCTGACGGAAATTATTCATCTGCTCTTCAGTCAGACGGCCCTCAAGGAAAGCACGCGCGTAGACGCCTGGAGAGATGTGACCTTGGAAATAAACCAAATCACCGCCGTCATTTTCATTACGGGCACGGAAGAAATGGTTGAAGCAAACTTCATACATAGTGGCTGAGGACTGGAATGAAGCCATATGGCCACCTAATTCCAGATCTTTTTTGGATGCCCGCAAAACAGCCATCACAGCATTCCAACGAATAGCAGAGCGAATACGGCGCTCCAGCTCCAGGTTGCCAGGGTAAGCAGGCTCATCCTCAACAGCAATGGTGTTGATATAATCGCGGTTAGCAGCCCCTGCCACAACACTCACGCCACCTTTACGTGCTTCATTCAGTACCTGATCAATCAGGAACTGGGCACGATCAACACCCTCTTCACGGATGACCGATTCGATCGCCTGTAACCAGTCGCGAGTTTCGATCGGATCCACGTCATTTCTCAAAATGTCTGACATGGTGTATTCCTTATCTGTTATCTGTTTCTAATGATTGTTTTGGAGCCTATCTTCCCGTCATACCCTTTGACGTTCAGCCGGTCATGACTGGAAGATAGGCCCTCACTGTTGTTGCCGCTAGCGCCCTCAGTAAAGGGACTCGACTAGCTATGCAGACGCAGCAAACTTCAGGATCTGCACAGCTAATTTTATTCCAGATGTTGTTGGAGATGCCGCAATGATCGCTCTCGGCGGGTATGCTCACGGCTGAGATCCAATAAAACATCTTCAATAAAGGCTAAATGGCGGTGGGAAGCCTCACGGGCTTTCTCTGGTTGCCTTGCCATAATAGCTTTAAAAATTTTCGCTCGATGATCGCTGACTGCTGTCAACATTTCCCGACGGGTATACAGAAACTCAAAATTCTGCCGGATATTTTGTTCCAGCATAGGTGCCATGCAACGCAATAAATGAAGGAGAACCACATTATGTGCCGCCTCGGTAACAACGAGCTGATATTGCAAAACAGCATCGGACTCAACATTGGCATCACCACTTTGTTGAGCTTGTTGAATAATCAGGTGATGTTCCCGAATACGTTCAAAATCTTCGTTTGTTCCACGCAATGCCGCGTAATAGGCTGCGATACCTTCCAAAGCATGGCGGGTTTCAAGGAGATCAAACTGAGATTCTGGATGACCAGTCAGCAGTTGTGCCAGTGGATCACTGAAACTTTGCCATAGGTTGTTCTGAACAAATGTTCCCCCACCCTGACGGCGAAAGAGAAAACCTTTGGATTCTAACCGTTGAATAGCTTCGCGCAGTGAAGGGCGTGACACATCAAACTGTTTCGCCAACTCACGTTCAGGCGGCAATTTCTCCCCTGGACGTAAAGATCCTTCAAGGATGAGATGTTCAAGACGCTGCTCAATAACATCTGATAATTTTGGTTGGCGGATTTTGCTATAAGCCATATTTACTGTAAGCCAGTTAATGGATAAACACTGCTTCGGTCCCTACCAGAGTCAATTGGTAATACCAATTTAAACTACAGAGCCATAAAAGTAACAAAGTATTCACCAGCTGTCCATAAAGACCTTGAGCTAAATCATAAAAACCTGCAAATTTTAACAATTTTTTTTAAAAATTAGCAAAAATTGATAACTAATAGGCTAATAAATCCTCTGTAATGATATTTTAACCTAACTTTTTGAAACGTATAAATAGATATCATGAATCGTTACAGCAAAGAAATAGTTGAATATTTATTTAAAAAGTATAGATACCAAATCATCACTTGTTGATTTTAAACACAACGACTATTCTATTAGATTATAAATGTAGCTCAAATCAGCAAAACAGAGTGGTTAAAACCTGTGATCAGAAAGGAATATTTGCAAAATATGTGAGGAACCATCAGCAATAGTCCTGGATAACTTCTGCTGATGGGAAAAGCGTATGATATTAAAACCAGTAACGTGTTTCTTCGTGCCACCCTTTTTTATGCATACAGGAAGAAATTACCCAACGCCTTGCAGATTCATTTTTATCCCAACGATTAACTTCAGTTTTTGGCACAATAATGTAATTCCCACAAGATTTGTCTTCCTTCTTGTCTTTATTTACACAAGGGAGATGTTGCTTCTCGAAAGAATGAACAACTTCGCTGGTCCAGTCTGGTGAAAAACGAGAATAACCCAGTTCCCTACATTCTGCGTAATCCCTGTCTCTTTCATACTGAGTTGCACCTGGTTTTTTCCAGGATGTACAACTGGTTAATAAAGTAAATAATATAATTAAAGGAATAATAGTGATTTTTTTTATAGAATTCATAAAAAAATGCCTCAAACAAAACTAAAGAAAATAATCAAGAAAATTAAATTAGAATTTAAAAGTTCCCCTAATACGGTAACTTTTATCTTCAAAAGGTGGCTTTCCCCCAGATTGTATAATTTGTCTGTCTTGGATTGATGTGTTTTTATCAAAATCAGGCACAGGATGCGGAGTATTTACTTTGACTTCAGTACCCGAAATGATATCTTTAACATTACATTCAAAATAATCACAGGTTGAAATATAGCTATCACTAAGCTGTGGTGTGGAACATCCCGTAATTACAAATATTGATAATAAAGCAATGAGAAATTTATTCATTCTTAACATCCTTAATTTTTTGTATATTTTATAAAAGCTTAACTTAAATAAAAAACCATATAAAAAGAGTGATTATCTCTTACGATCGAGTAAGTAATATCTACATATGCATTTTATCTTTCTGGCATTCCAAGGAATATCAGAACAATATCCCCCCAGAGAAGAATATATATTTTTATCACTGGGAGAAACCTGATTTATTGGCGGCCCATTAACACCAACGAATAACAGGCTAGATAAAAAGCATGAAATAAAT
Organism: Photorhabdus sp. RM323S; assembly: GCF_042879375.1. Taxonomy (NCBI): domain Bacteria; kingdom Pseudomonadati; phylum Pseudomonadota; class Gammaproteobacteria; order Enterobacterales; family Morganellaceae; genus Photorhabdus; species Photorhabdus sp. RM323S. Next base: position 59,212 of record NZ_JBHFKZ010000015.1, on the reverse strand, counting down.
AGTATTTTCATGCATTTATAACTGGTTAATAAATATAAAGTTCCACCTTAGAAGATACCAAAAGACATACAGTAACTTTAGTGAGTTGTATTAACAGTTATCCTCTCCATCTTCCACATATTCCAATATATCTCCGGGTTGACACTGTAAATATTTGCATATTTTTTCCAGCGTCTCTATACGGATACCTTTTATTTTTCCATTTTTCAGCAATGATAGATTTTGCTCAGTAATACCAATAACGGTAGCCAACTCTTTAGACTTTACTTTCCTTTTCGCTAAGATTACATCCAATCTTATTATAATACTCATGATGATTCTCAGATAAAATAATGCTGCTCATCGCTTATCTTCTTGGACTCACGCATAATTAAGCTAAATATCAGAAGAAATACACCAAACATAATAATAAACAGAGATTCTGAATTAACACCAAACGAGAAACTAAATACCCGTTGCCCCTTTATTAAGTCCACAGATAAAGCCATCCCTTGTAATGTATTAATCACAGGGTAAAGAAGTTGCTCTAGGATCATCAGGAAGCCAATAATAAATGAAGCAAAAATATTACGGTCACTCCATATTTCACCTTTAGCAAACCGGAAAAATAGTATACCAATTAATACATAAGAAGCGGTTGATATGATCCGAGGTATCGTATCCAACGAGATATAAAGTACTTGGCTTAATAAAGATTGCTTAAATCCTTTTGCAACCAATGCCGGCATAAGATCGCTATACGCCTGAAAAACAGCCTGACGGGTGGTATCATGCCATAATGACCAAGAAGCAATATGGAACCCCATATCACCAATTGTCATAACGGCAGCAATAATAATAGCCAAAAAGCTAAGTAGCCTGATTTTGGGATTAGTTACAAACTCCTGTTTACCACACATTTTGTGTCATTCCATATACATGTTTAACTAAACTTTCGTTAAAGTACTGCAAAAATTATCGTATTACAATAATTTTTTATTATTAAATAGGCAGAACGTTGCCTGGAATGATGTGTAAATCACCGTGATTATAGTTGCCAGATGTAATTAATTTATTGATAGAAAAGAAAAAAGGAGCCATTTACATAGCTCCCTTTATAGATAATTAAGCTATTGAGACTACAAACAAATCAAACCAATGCCCCATAAATTGTCAGAAAAGCAACGACAACCATGAGAGAGAACGTCACCTTTTTCGCCAGTGTCACCGCTGCAACAGGCGTTTGAATTGCATCAAGATGGGGTTCGCGACTTAATGAAAATTGAGCCAGCTGACAGAGCACTTTATATTGTGAGGTTCTTAAATCACTCAGAGAAGCCACCCACGCCGGTAAAGCCCGTTCACCATGCCCTAATAAGGCATAAGCAATTCCAGCCAGACGAGTAGGGAGCCAGTCCAGCCAGTTCAACAGACTATCAACACCAGATTGCGCGCGCTGAAGTGGCGTACCATATTGTGCCAACCACCCTTGATAAGCTCTTAAGAAACTATATCCCATCAAAGCAACCGGCCCTAATTGACCCGCCACAATCAACCAAAAAATCGGTGCCAGGTAATAACGAAAATTTATCCACAGAAGCGCATTTTGCAGCTCTCGTAACTTATTTTCTTTGCTGGCATCAGAGGGTAAGCCATGAATGATGGCGAGACGAACGAGATGTTCTCTTAACTGCGCCCTGTCACCCTGATGAACAATACGAAAATATTCACGATAATCATGTCGTAAGCGCCCCGCGCCTATGCACAGCAAACAAATCAACACCCATAAAATCAGCTCAAAGATCCCAAATATAAGATCATCAAGCATTTCAACCAGTAGCCATGTAAGTAGCATGACTATTAACGTCATCAATAGGCTTTTGCGTAGTGAAAAAGATTTCATATTGATAAAAAATGGCTCAAGGCGATGATCCAATTGCCAATGTTCACCCATTTTAAACACTCGTTCCCACGCCAACACTAACAACAGTATAAAGAGGGTCATTCTTTCCTACTCCTGCAACAATTGCTGATAATGTGTCCAATCGAAATAAGGCCCCGGTTCTGTTTTTCTCCCTAGAACAATATCATTGTGACCCGTGATATGCCCTTTTATATCCGGCTATTCCTGCATAAGTCACCTGCTGTATTCAATGTTCCAGTAGAGCTGATCAAGATAAAATCCACCAAACTTCACCCCGTATGCAACCGCATTTTTTACTCATTCAATCTGATGACAAAACCAAGATAGTAGTTGTTCACTGCACAACAGGGTAGCATGTTAAGACCATCAATATTGTTATCACTTCCGGAGCTTTTTAATGACAAAACAAAATTACAGTGTAGATCAGCGTCGTGCTGTTTTGATGGAACGCTTACAGAACGACATTCCTGCCAGTGTCACCCTCGCACTAAAAGAAGATCTGGGTGGCAACACCGATTTCACTGCTGATATTACCGGTCAGTTAATTCCGGTAGATAAACAAGCCACCGCAATAATTATTACCCGGGAAGAGGGTATTTTCTGTGGGCGACAATGGCTGAATGAAGTTTTCACTCAATTAGGTGACCAAACCTCCATTGAATGGTTGGTAAAAGACAGTGATGCAATTACAGCCAACCAAAAACTCTGTGTATTACGAGGCCCTGCATCTGTATTGTTGACCGGTGAACGCACCGCCCTTAACTTTATTCAGACTCTCTCTGGTGTTGCAACAGAAGTCAGTCATTATGTCCGCCTTCTTACTGGTTTAAAAACCCAGTTACTCGATACCCGTAAAACATTGCCAGGATTACGCACAGCCCTAAAGTATGCGGTACTTTGCGGCGGGGGCAATAATCACCGCCTTGGGTTATTTGATGCTTTCCTTATTAAAGAGAACCACATTATTGCCAATGGTTCTATTAAACAGGCAGTAGATAAAGCCCGTTATTCTCACCCTGATGTCCCTGTTGAAGTCGAGGTCGAAACCCTGGATGAATTGATCCTAGCACTGAAAGCCAATGTTGATATTATTATGTTAGATAATTTTACTATTCCAATGATGAAAGAAGCCGTCGCCATCACATCAGGTAAAGCCGCTTTAGAAGTATCAGGTAATATAACCTTGGATACCCTGCGCAGCTATGCCGAAACAGGCATTAACTTCATTTCCGTTGGAGCATTAACCAAACATATCAAAGCATTAGATCTATCTATGCGCTTTCAGTAAACATCAACAATAATATTGATGGTGGTGTAAATCCGCAATTCATCACTAACAGATTTGCGAGCACCACCGTAAATATTTCTGAAAATATTGCAATCCAAAAGTCTTTTTTCGAGCCAATTCCATAATCTCTCTATATCCTATTTTATTTTTTTCCTTTTCCTTCATTATTTATGGAGCAGTACAACAACACGGAGAAAAAACATGAGCCAACAACAAGGATTCACATTAATGGAAATTATGGTTGCTATTGCCATTATTTCCATTTTAAGTGCTATTGGTATTCCCAGTTATCAGGGATATATTCAGAAGGCCGCCTTAACCGATATGTTACAAGCTATTGTACCTTACAAATCAGGCATAGAACTTTGCAGTTTTGAAACTGAAGATTTTAAAGGTTGCAATTCAGGGGCAGTATCAATTCCCAATAACCATAATAGCAGATATATCGGAAGCATTTCAGTTAAAGATGGAGAAGTCACCATTAATGGTCAGCAAAGCCTGAAAAATATCCGGGTTATTTTGAGTCCGACACAAAATATACAAACAGGTACGATCAGATGGATGAATAAATGTGAGTCAGCAAGTGTGTCATTAAAGAACCGGTGTCAGGAAGTATTCAAGTTTTAATTCATCATTCTTATAAACATATATTTACGCAGGAAACAATAATGAACTCACCTTCGGAAACAGAAAATACATTGATGGAAAGAGAAATTCATGATATTTGTCAGCGTCATCAATCTATTGTGATAAAAAAAGATGATAATACGATAACAATTGCCAGCAGCGAATTACCTAATGATGATTTATTATCAGCATTACGCTTTATTTCCGGACGCATCGTTAATGTAGAGATTTGGCCACGGGCAAAAATTGAATCAGTATTGCATCAAAATATTTCACTCAATCACTTACCCGAGGAGGAGGCATCTTTATTACCCCTCACAACTGATATCAATGCAGATGGGAATGATGCACCCGTCATTCAATTGATTAATCAAACTTTATTAACTGCAATTCAACGGCGTGCATCTGATATTCATTTTGAACCATTCCAGCAAGGTTATCGTATTCGTATTCGGGTTGATGGTGCATTACATCTCTTGTCCTCTCCATCGCCTCAGATGAATGCAAGTATTGCCGCACGTCTTAAGATAATGGCGAAATTGAATATTGCTGAAAAACGACTGCCGCAGGATGGACAATTTGATTGGTATGACGCACGGCACAACTACGCTATCCGTATGGCTACCCTGCCAACAATACACGGAGAAAAAGTTGTGCTCAGGATCTTAAATACCATGCGGCAACTGTCACTGGATCAATTAGGTATTCCTGATCAATTATTAAAGCAGCTCCAACAAAAATTAGAATTACCACAAGGAATGATTTTAGTGACCGGCCCGACGGGCAGTGGAAAAACAGTGACTTTATATAGCTGTTTACAATATCTAAATCAGAATAAAAAGAATATTTGCAGTGTAGAGGACCCGGTTGAAATCCCACTTAATGGCATTAATCAGACACAGACGAACAGTAAAATTGAACTCAATTTTGCCAAAGTATTACGGGCATTATTACGACAAGATCCCGATGTCATTATGGTAGGAGAAATACGTGATAGCGAAACAGCCGAAATCTCAGTGAAAGCGGCACAAACAGGCCATTTAGTGCTTTCTACATTACATACTAATTCTACTGTAGATACATTATCCCGCCTACAGAATCTGGGTATTTCAGGTTATATGGCAGCGTCTTGTATCAAATTAATTATCGCTCAACGGCTTGTCAGAAAATTATGTCTTCATTGCCGCAATCAACAAACAGAAGAGACGATTGTTAGTATTGGAAATAATTCTTTATTTATCAAGCAATGGCTAGCCGTCGGTTGTGAACATTGCTTTTCTGGTTATTATGGCCGAACCGCTATTTATGAATTTTTAGAAATAACATATGAAATTCAACAAATATTATCAGAAAATAACCCTAAAAATGTAAAAAAAATTATTATGAATCAAAGAAAAGACACCTTACTTTCATCCGGTATTTCATTAGTAGAACAAGGGATTACTACACTGGAAGAAATTTATCAGGTCACAGGGCAGGAAGAGTAATGAAAGTTCATTATCTTTATAATTGGCAAGCAGTTAACAACAAAGGTGAAATATCAAAAGGTAAATCATTATGTGATAGCCGGAAAGTTTTATATCAGCAACTTATCCATGCCGGATTGCAACCTTATAATATAAAATGTGAGAAATGGATATTTTACCACCAACAACAAATTGGCTACCGTCTGAACTTTATTCGTCAATTGGCAACACTATTATCATCAGGAATGCCATTATTGAATTGCTTGAATATTCTTATTCGTGAATGTGGCAATCCATTATGGCATTGTGTATTGTCAGATATTAGTAAGAAAATTACCCGCGGAGAATCGTTCTCTGCCTCATTAAAAAATTATCCATTTCTCTTTCCACCTTTATTTTGCCAACTTATTGCTGTTGGAGAATTAACAGGGCAATTAGAAATCTGCTGTCAATTGTTGGTTAAACAACAGGAACAGCAAGACACGTTGCAGAAAAAAATAACAAAAGCACTACGCTATCCTCTGATTATTACTGTTGTTGCCATCATCATTATTTTATTAATGCTGATTTTTGTCTTACCTGAATTTGAACATATTTATCATTCATTTGACGCACAGCTTCCTCTGCTAACTCGCACTTTACTAATGGTTTCCAATTGGCTGATCCAATATGGTGTCTATAGCACTATTGGGTTAATAGCACTATTCCTATTTTATCTGCAATTACGCCAACGTTATACGATATGGATTATCCGTGAGAAAAATCTGATTTTACATTTACCCGTTATTGCAAAATTAATTAGCTGTCAGCAATTAGGGCAACTTTTTCATATTTTGTTTATGACACAAAAAGCCGGCCTGACACTCACCGCAGGGTTAGACAGTGCTATTGCATCAATAAATCACCCGGTCTTTTTAAAAGCGACTAAATTCTTACGAGTCCAAATTAATCAAGGGATACCAATGAGCGAAACACTGAAGCAACAATCTTGTTTTCCTGCATTGTGTCAACAGTTTGTCAGTGTTGGCGAAGAATCGGGTAATCTGGAACTGTTATTGGGAAATCTCGCTAACTGGTACCAACAACAAGCATTGGAAATTTCTGATAATATGACTCAGTTACTAGAACCAATACTTATAGTCATAATAGCCGCTATTGTCGGCATACTATTGCTCGCAATGTATTTACCTATTTTTCAGCTGGGTACGGTACTCACTTGAAGTAAAAACGATTCTCTGGTTTTGCCTCTAGGTCATCTGCCCCCTTTCGGTTACAATCCTGAAATACTATCAAGTAATATGAAGGGATAGGATGACTTATATTATTGCACTCACAGGTGGGATTGGCAGCGGTAAGACGACTATCGCCAACGCTTTTGCAGCTCTCAGTGTTCCTCTTGTTGATGCAGATATTATTGCCAGAGAAGTCGTTGCACCTGGAACGTCTGCTTTACAAGCCATCACAGAACACTTTGGTCATGACATATTGATACCAGATGGTAGCCTTAATCGAGCACTGTTACGCCAGAAAATATTCACAAATAAACAAGAAAAACAATGGATTAACCAGCTTCTTCATCCTCTGATACATCAAGAAACCAGACGGCAATTAGAACAGATAATTGCACCTTATGTTATTTGGGCTATCCCATTATTAGTCGAAAATAATTTGGGGCATCTGGCAGATCGGATCCTGGTCGTTGACACTCCACCTGAAATACAAATTAGCCGGGTAGCCATCCGTGATGGTATTAGCTATCAACAAGTCGAAAATATTTTGGCTGCACAAGCATCTCGTAGTGAAAGACTGGCTTATGCTGATGACGTTATCTCAAATCATGATAACGCACAGGCAATTGCTCCTCGTGTTGCCGAACTACATCAACAATATTTAAGATTAGCTGAATCAGTCAGACAGGATAATCATGATGAGTGACACAACTTCTACAATCATTTTTGAACACCCACTGAATGAAAAGATGCGATCATGGTTGCGGATTGAATCCTCCCTGCAACAACTCACCAGCCAGCGTCATTTAGACTCGCTGGCAAGCAGCCTCGCCTTCTTCCGCACGGTTGCTGAACTACTTGAAGTTCTTGAACGAGGGGAAGTACGTTCAGAATTGCTAAAAGAGTTAGAACGCCAACAGGCAAAATTAAAACAATGGGCTGAACTACCTGATGTTGATGTTAATATCGTCAATAGTTTCAGATTAAGATTGAAAGAGCGAGCTGCTGCATTAAGCAAAGCACCACGGCTAGGGCAATCCCTTAAAGAAGATAAAATTATCAGTATGGTGCGCCAGCGCCTCAGTATTCCAAGTGGCTGTTGTGGTTTTGATCTACCCACCTTGCATTTATGGCTTCACTTGCCACAGTCAGAAAGAGATAAAATGGTTTCCTTCTGGATTGATAGCTTGCTACCACTCCAACAAGCGCTGGAAAGTATTTTAGAACTCATTCGCCAATCTGCTATTTTCCGTTCTGAGGTCAGTAAAAACGGTTTTCATCAGGATACGGCAGAAGGTGCAGATTTACTGAGATTACGTTTACCATTAAAACCTTTACTGTTTCCTCAAATTTCCGGTCACAAGACCCGCTTTGCTATCCGCTTCTTACCATTGGATAGTGAACAAGGAGGTGTGCCCATTCATTTACCATTTGAACTAGCATGCTGCTAACATGACAAGCGAGTTATCAGGAGAGTGATTATGTCTGAATTATTGACGATTGAGTGCCCAACATGCGGTAAAAGTGTGGTTTGGGGAGAAGTAAGTCCATACCGTCCATTTTGTAGTAAACGCTGCCAGTTAATTGATTTAGGCAAGTGGGCAAATGAAGAGAAACGGATACCGAGCCAAAGTGAAAATTCCGATAGTGACGATTGGAGTGAACAACCGGAACAATAATAAGTAGCCGCGTTAATCATAATGCGGCTATTTGCAATTTAAGCAGTAAGTAATGCAACAATACTGCGATTAGCGGGTGGGAATTCGTCAGCAATTAAATCTTTCTGTAATACCCACCGGGAAAGTTGCCCTTCTTTGCCGAAAGGTTCATTCTCCCATCCATCCACCAAGAAGAAATACAGGGTAATCAACCTGTCAGGAAAATCATGTTCAACCGTTTTTACCAATTCATAATGAGTAGCAGTAATACCAACTTCTTCCTGTAACTCACGCACTAAAGCCTGTTCAGATGTTTCCTTTTTTTCGACTTTCCCGCCAGGAAATTCCCAAAAACCGCCCATATGAGTATCGGCATGACGCTGAGTAATAAAAATTTCATGTCGTGAGTTTCTAATAATCCCAGCGGCTATATACAGGTGTTTCTTTTCCATATTACTATCATCTTCATTTATTCGTTTCAGTTATTAAGCAACCAACAATCAAGGTTCATATTCAAAGTCACCCGCTTAAAGCCAACAGTAAAAAGGCGGTTTCCCGCCTTTTTATCATTACTGCAAGCGCCCGTGGCAATGTTTATACTTTTTACCCGACTCACAAGGACAAGGATCATTACGACCTACTTTACGGGTACCATTGGCAATCTGAGCTTCTGTTTTAGACATCAAAGCACCTTTTTCCACTTCATGGCTTAATTGTTGTTGTCTTGCCAAACGTTCAGCTTCCGCACGACGTTGCTGCTCTAGAGCCTCGACTTCTTCAGGTAATCTCACCTGAACTTTGCTCAATGTGCTAATCACTTCATATTTCAGTGACTCCAGCATGTTTGCAAACATGGCGAAAGATTCTCGTTTATATTCCTGTTTTGGATCTTTCTGAGCATAGCCACGCAGGTGGATACCTTGACGCAGGTAATCCATTGCTGCCAGATGCTCTTTCCACAACATATCCAAAGTCTGCAACATGATACCTTTCTCGAAGTTACGCATCATTTCAGGGCTGACAATCTCTTCTTTACGTTTATAGATTTCAACAGCCTGTTCAAAGATACGCTCACGCAAAGTTTCTTCGTGTAGCTCAGGCTCTTTATCCAGCCACTCTTTGATCGACAGTTCCAAATCAAAATCGGCCATTAAACGCTGCTGCAAACCTTCTACATCCCACATCTCTTCTAAAGATTGAGGCGGAATATAAGTATCAATAGTTGCTTTAAAGACATCTTCACGGATACTGTTGATAGTTTCACTAACATCACTGACATCCAGCAAATCGTTACGTTGGGCATAAATAGCACGGCGCTGATCGTTAGCAACATCATCGTATTCCAACAATTGCTTACGGATATCAAAGTTACGGCTTTCTACTTTACGTTGAGCATTGGCAATGGCTTTGGTCACCCACGGATGTTCAATCGCCTCGCCGGGTTTCATACCAAGTTTACGCATCATGCCGGTGACGCGATCAGATGCAAAAATACGCATCAGTGAATCTTCCATTGATAAATAGAAACGGGATGAGCCGGCATCCCCCTGACGACCAGAACGACCACGTAACTGATTATCAATACGACGGGATTCATGACGCTCGGTACCAATAATGTGTAAACCACCCGCCGCCAGAACGATATCATGACGCTCCTGCCATGCAGCTTTAATCTCTTCAATCTGAATTTCTGTTGGTTCCGGCAATTTAGCAATTTCTGCCTGCCAACTACCACCCAGCACAATGTCAGTACCGCGACCAGCCATGTTAGTCGCAATAGTTACTGCACTTGCCTGACCCGCTTGAGCAATGATATCTGCTTCCATTGCGTGGAATTTAGCGTTAAGCACGTTGTGCTCAATACCGGCTTTAGTCAGCTCACAGGAAACCAGTTCAGATTTCTCAATAGAAATCGTTCCCACCAATACTGGCTGCCCCTTACTGGTACATTCGCGGATATCTTCAATGATAGCTTCAATTTTTTCCGCTTCAGTCATATACACCAGATCCGGCAAATCACTGCGGATCATTGGGCGATTTGTCGGCACCACAATGGTGTCGAGCTTATAAATCGAGCTGAATTCAAATGCTTCTGTATCTGCCGTACCGGTCATGCCAGCCAGTTTTTCATACAGACGGAAATAGTTTTGGAAAGTGATTGAAGCTAGAGTTTGGTTTTCATTCTGAATTTCTACGCCTTCTTTCGCTTCAACAGCCTGATGCAACCCATCAGACCAACGACGCCCCTGCATAGTACGGCCAGTATGCTCATCGACAATAATAACTTCACCTTCTTTCACGATGTAGTCAACATCACGGGTAAACAGAACATGGGCACGCAGGGCAGCAGTAACATGGTGCATCAACATGATGTTAGTTGGGGAGTACAGAGATTCACCTTCTTCCATCAATTTCGCTTCCACCAACAATTGTTCAACCAGAACCAGACCGCGTTCCGTTAAGTTAACCTGACGGGATTTCTCATCAACAGAAAAGTGGCCTTCTCCCTGGAAAGTATCTGAATCTTCTTTTTCCTGGCGAATCAGTTTAGGGATCAGCTTATTGACCTTGATATAAAGTTCAGAACTGTCTTCAGCCGGGCCGGAAATAATCAATGGAGTACGCGCTTCGTCAATCAGAATGGAGTCAACTTCATCCACCAGCGCATAATGCAGTTTACGCTGAACACGTTCTTCCGGGCTAAATGCCATGTTGTCACGAAGATAATCAAAGCCATATTCGTTGTTAGTGCCGTAGGTAATATCCGCCGCATATGCTCCGCGTTTAGCGGGTGCGGGCATACCTGGCAGGTTGATACCCACACTCAACCCCAGAAATTCAAATAATGGACGGTTATTTTCAGCGTCACGCTGTGCCAGATAATCATTCACGGTGACTACGTGAACACCACGTCCAGTTAGTGCATTCAAATAAGCAGGCAAAGTCGCTGTGAGTGTTTTACCTTCACCGGTACGCATTTCAGCAATACAACGCTCATTCAGAACCATACCACCCAGTAACTGAACGTCAAAATGACGCATAGCAAACACACGCTTACTCGATTCACGTACTGTTGCAAATGCTTCAGGTAACAAATTCTCCAGCGATTCACCTTGTTCCAAACGAGCACGGAATTCGACTGTTTTACCCTTCAATTCTTCATCAGACAATTTTTCAAATTCGGGTTCCATGCGGTTGATGACATCAACAACTTTACGCATACGACGCAGTGTACGATCATTACGACTACCAAAAACCTTAGTTAATAATTTAATCAGCATAGTTAATTACATCTCAGATAAGGCCGTTATTTCGCAGCCAGCAAATAGTTATTTATTTCGAAATTTGTAAAAAAGAAGATTCAGAGGTAAGCAGCAGGGCCTGCACGAATACCTTGAGCTTTGGCAATCCAAAACACTGGGGTATGAGAAGATTGTGGTGCAACAGTCAGAAACTGTATATCTGAAACCGGCTCAGGTGGCTCAGGTTTCCTAATTAACAATGCATTCAGCGTTTCCAGCACAAGCTGCTGAATACTGGAAGAACTTAACCGGGTACTTTGTTTTGCTGTTTCATTGCTCATAGGCAGGGAAACAGAAAAAGCAAAAGAAAGCTGCCGGATAACATTGCGCACAGCATGTTGTTGCCAGTAATTAACCCCATTGGTAGGCTGACGTTGAACATTTTGCAATGAGAACAGGTTATCAAAAGCCGATAAAGCCTGATTTTGCCAATTCTGGCTGGATGACGTATTAGCTTGTGCAATATTCGCCGTAACACCCGCGAAAACGGTAGGAACGCCAATACTTGCTGCAACCACACCCAATAATAGATGTGACCAGAAATAACGTCTGCCAAATTGTCGCCAAAGATTTAGAATACCCATTAATCCTTCATTATATCGGAGCTATTTTTATTATGCGCGATAGCCGCCCACAATCATTAGATGTTCTTTTTGAAGACGCCGCTGCCGTTGAGAAAAACCCGCTACATGTTATCCAGCAACGTGCCGTCGCTTTGTTAAAACTTAACCGTGCCGTTACCAGCTTGCTTCCCGCACAGTTACATCCTTGGTGCCGGGTCGCCAATTATCGCAAACAAATTCTGGTACTGGAAGCAGGAAACGCCAGTTGGATGACTAGATTACGTTACGAGCTGCCAATGTTACTCTCTGCGTTAAGAAGCGAAATTCTACCATCATTGTCTTCCATCGACATCAGGATTAATCCATCACTAATGATTAAGCATAACAATAGTGCGCAGAGCTTCGCAAAAACAACGAGTGATAAGCATAAAACCTTACCGGTACGTCAATTAAGTCAGGAAAGCGCCAAGGAACTCATTATATTAGCGAATCGTAGTCCCAAGAAGCTGAAGGAAAGATTAGAACGATTAGCTGCACTGGCCGGAGAGAGTGCCAGCACAGCTAGGAAGAAATGTTAACGCTGAGTAAAAGATTATCAGCGAGAACTAAATCACTGATAGCATAACCCACTGAGATGCATCATTGAGTTATTCTCTGGCACACTAAAGCGTTATGCCATTACAGTCGATGGAGCACGAAAAGCCAGCGGCATTTCAGCTTCATCTTCGAAAGTGATGAGTTCCCATGCACTTTCTTGAGCCAGAACTGCTTGCAGCAGTTTATTGTTCAGCGCGTGACCCGATTTGAACGCAGTAAATGCACCAATGATGTTATAACCACACATGAACAGATCACCGATTGCATCCAGCATTTTATGACGGACAAATTCGTCTTCAAAACGCAAGCCATCTTCATTAAGTACGCGATAGTCATCAACAACAATCGCACAATCAAAGCTGCCGCCTAAACATAAGCCTTTAGATTGTAAGTACTCAATATCACGCATAAAGCCGAAAGTACGCGCACGACTGATTTGGCGAACAAACGCTTCCGCTGAAAAATCCAGACAGTAACGTTGAGAACTTGAATCAATCGCAGGGTGATTAAAGTCAATAGTGAAATCCAGACTGAAACCATTATAAGGTGTCATCTCTGCCCACTTATCGCCCTCTTGCACACGTACAGCTTCTTTAATGCGCAGGAATTTTTTAGATGTGTTCAGCTCTTCAATACCCGCATCCAACAGCAGGAAGACAAACGGGCTGGCACTGCCATCCATAATAGGAATTTCTGGCGCGTCAACTTCGATAATAATATTATCAATACCCAGCCCTGCAAGCGCTGCATTCAGGTGCTCGACCGTTGAGATTCGCACGTCATGCTCATTTACCAGACAAGTACAGAGCATAGTATCACGCACGGATTTTGCATCTGCCGGAAAATCAACCGGTGGATTCAAGTCAGTGCGGCGATAGATGACCCCGGTATTAGCCGGTGCTGGGCGCATTGTCAGCGTGACTTTCTTACCGGTGTGCAAACCGACGCCAGTCGCCTGAACAATACGTTTAAGTGTCCTTTGTTTGATCATCATTTTATCTCGCAATGTTATCCATCCTGCCAACCACTATACACTATGGCTGGCGGGGAAGTTTAGCACAAAAAGCGGAGAATCCAATTTTTTAGCTATTAATCGGCCTGTTTACGCAAAAATGCAGGAATATCCAAGTAATCGGGTTCTTTGCTAGTTTGTGCGCTTTGGTCATTCACCACTTTTGCAGCGGGTTTATTTTCTTCTGACAGCGAAGACATACCGCCAGATATTTGCTGATGACGGTGTTCCATGACGCTTGACTGAGATGCTTTATTGGTAACCAGCGTAATTTCAGGGCGCTTATCCATACCAATACCAGTGGCAACCACGGTCACACGCAACTCATCATTCATGTCTGGATCCAGAGAGGTGCCGATAACGACGGTTGCATTATCAGATGCAAATGCCCGAATAGTGTTACCCACAGTTTCGAACTCATCCAAACGCAGATCAAAGCCAGCCGTAATGTTAACCAGAACACCACGAGCACCTGACAAATCGATATCTTCCAGCAGTGGGCTGGAAATCGCCATTTCAGCCGCTTCTTCCGCACGGTCTTCACCCTGCGCAATACCCGAACCCATCATCGCGTAGCCCATTTCAGACATCACGGTACGCACGTCAGCAAAGTCAACATTCATCAAACCTGGACGTGTGATCAGTTCAGCGATACCCTGAACTGCTCCTTTCAAGACGTCATTCGCTGCCCCGAAAGCATCCAGTAGTGAAATGCCGCGGCCAAGCACTTTCAGCAGTTTGTCATTAGGAATGGTAATCAATGAATCCACATGTTTGGACAGTTCAGTGATCCCTTGTTCAGCAAACGCCATACGTTTCTTACCTTCAAAATTGAAAGGCTTGGTAACGACGGCAACAGTCAAAATCCCAAGTTCTTTTGCGATTTCAGCTACTACAGGTGCTGCACCAGTGCCAGTACCACCGCCCATACCCGCAGCGATAAATACCATATCCGCACCATCAAGAGCAGTGCGCAATGCATCACGATCCTCTTGCGCAGCAGTACGACCAACTTCCGGGTTTGCACCAGCCCCCAGACCTTTAGTAATACCATTACCAATCTGGATAGTCTGGCCGACAGCAGTTTTACGCAATGCCTGAGCATCCGTATTTACTGCAAAGAATTCAACACCTTCGATGCGCTCACGCACCATGTGCTCAACAGCGTTACCGCCGCCACCGCCGACGCCGATGACCTTAATCACCGCGTCATTGGTTAATTCTATTGGTTCAAACATAGTTTCTCTCCGCTTTGTGCCTTTATAGCGAGACCAAAAAACAGATGCAGTCTCTGTATAAAATTAAAACTCTTTTTTCAGCCAGCTACTGACTTTTTTAAACCAGCGACTCACTGAAGCATGTTTTTCAATATCCGCATCACCATTAAGGTGAGAGGCTTTTCCGTAATGCAACAACCCTACTGCTGTTGAATAATAGGGCTCCTGCGCATAGTCCGTCAGACCAGTAATATTAAGAGGTTGACCAATACGCACCTGAGCGTGGAATACACGCTGGGCACATTCAGCCAAACCATCAATCTGAGCACCACCACCGGTCAGGACAATACCCGCAGCCAGATGGTGTTTAACACCCTGCTGGCGTAACTGTTCCTGCAATCGCAGGATTTCATCATTCACTAAATTCAGTAATTCGATGTAACGTGGCTCAATGACCTCAGCCAGCGTCTGGCGCTGTAAGCTACGTGGTGGGCGTCCACCGACACTTGGTACCTCCACACTTTCATCTTTGCTGACCAACGAACCTAGCGCACAACCGTGGCGTACTTTTATCGTTTCTGCATCGCTTGGTGGAGTACCAAAGGCATAAGCAATATCGCTGGTGACGACGTTACCTGCATAAGGGATGACTTTGGTATGACGCAGCGCTCCGCCGGTATACACCGCAATATCCATCGTCCCGCCTCCAATATCTACCACACAGACGCCCAGTTCACGCTCGTCTTCAGTCAAAACAGCATAGCTGGCAGCCAGCCCGGAAAAAATAAGCTGGTCGACTTTCAAACCACAGCGCTCAACGGCTTTTGCAATATTTTTCGCCATATCATTATGGCAAGTAATCAAGTGAACTTTCGCCTGCATACGCACGCCGGAAAGCCCCACCGGATTTTTAATGCCTTCCTGATAATCAATAGCGTATTCTTGAGGAATAACATGCAGTATCCGGTATTCATCACGTACACGAACGGATTTGGCAGTGTGAACAACATTGTCTACATCTTCTTGGGTGACTTCCTCTTCAGAAATAGGAACCATCCCGATTTCATTCTGACAACTGATATGTTTTCCAGATAACGCTAGATAAACAGAAGAAATTTGACAATCTGCCATCAATTCAGCCTGATCGATAGCCCGCTGTACACATTTAACAACCGATTCCAGGTCGTTTACACCGCCTTTATCCATACCGCGGGATGGACAGCTTCCCACCCCGATAATATTAACCATACCATCGGGCAGAATTTCACCAACAAGGGCAGATACCTTTGCTGTGCCAATCTCAAGGCCAACTACTAATTTTCTGTCCGTCGATTTGATCATTGTTGTTCTGCCTGCCTCTATATTATTGCTAGTAACTGTTTATTGCCCATTGACCCGGGCATTAGGAACATCAATTGGTAAAGGTGCCCAACCTACAGCGGCACCACTGTCATAACGCAAATCCACATAATCTACTCTTTTCTTTGTGTTCTGCTGTAGCAGCGGATAAAGCTCGATAAAACGTTTAATACGGCCTGTTGTATCCATTCTTCCCAGCTTCAGCCTGATATCATTATCCAGTGTCAGTTGCCAGGAACGACGCGCAGTCATTGCCGCCACTTTCAATTTCAGTTTATTGGCAGCAAGAAGTTTAGCCATAGCCCGATAGCCATCAAGTACCTCTTTCTCGCTGCCTTGTGGACCATAAAGCATCGGGAAATTGCCTTTAGCTTCCCATTCAGCCGGTATACTAAATACCAGCCCTTCTGCATCCAGCATCTGTGAATCATTCCAACGCGCATAAGGAACATATTCTACCAGATGAATTCTCAGTTCATCAGGCCACTGTTTACGAACAGTGACTTGTCTTATCCACGGCATCCGTTCAATACGTTGCTGAATAATATTCACATCCTGCGTCATGAAAGTTCCCGGTTGCCCTAATGACAAAATTGCCTGCCGGATATCATCATTGGTAGTGTAGTGACGCTCACCCGTTACCACCAATTTTGAAATAGGCAATCTATTAGCATCTTTCATCCAGTTCAGGACGGCCAAGCCACCCCAAACAATGGTCCCAATGACCATCAGGAAGAAAATAAGCCCTGCCAAATAAGAGCCGTTACTGGGGCGGGAACTGTTATTTTCATTATCCCGCTCCCTTACTTTCAGGGCCGCTTGAGACATATCAATCAGCCAACTCCAAAATCTTTACCACCAACTGTGAAAAACTTAATCCAGCCTGACGCGCTGCTATCGGCACTAAGCTGTGACTGGTCATCCCTGGAGAGGTATTCACTTCCAGCAGATAGAAACCGCCATCAGTATCCATCATGACATCCACCCGTCCCCAACCGCTGCATCCAACTGATTTATAAGCTTTAAGTGCTATTTCTGTCAGTTGTTGCTCTTTTTCATCACTTAAGCCACTTGGACAAAAATACTTTGTTTCTTCAGACAGATATTTTGCATCATAGTCATAAAAAACAGCAGCGGGTTGAATACGAATAGAAGGTAAAGCCGTATCACCGAGGATAGCTACTGTGTATTCCGGGCCGTACAGCCATTTTTCTACCAGTAAGTCAGTGTCAAAATGAAATGCCGTTTCCAGAGCACCACGTAACTCTGAAATCTCATTCACTTTAGTCATTCCAACACTGGAACCCTCCAGGCTTGGCTTAACAATTAATGGCAAACCTAAATCGGCCACATACTCTTTGAGTTGCAAATCAGTAAATTGTTCAAATTGCTTAGAATTAATTGGAACATAAGGTGAAACAGTTAGCCCGATCCCTTGCCATAACTGTTTTGTCCGTAATTTATCCATCGACAATGCAGAAGCCATCACGCCACTACCGGTATAAGGCAGCTGCAAAAATTCTAAGACACCTTGCAAAGTACCATCTTCCCCACCACGCCCATGAAGCGCGATAAAGACTTTTTCAAATCCCGCCTCTTTCAACTGAGTTACAGGAAAATCCTTTGTATCAACCGGATGTGCATTAATACCTGCTTCTTTCAATCCAGCCAGCACGGCTTGTCCCGATAACAGTGAAACTTCACGTTCAGCGGAAGTTCCTCCCAACAGTACCGCGACTTTCTCAGCCATTGTGTTTTTCCTCATCCAAAGATGGTTGTAATTTTGTTTCAGCCAGATTACGCGCTATTTTGCCTATATTTCCGGCGCCCTGAACCAGAACTAAATCATTACCGTCCAGTACTTGTGCCAACACAGCAGTCACCTTTTCCGGATCAGATACCAGAATGGGATCCAACTTACCGCGGCTACGGATTGTACGGCACAACGAACGGCTATCGGCCCCTGGAATAACGGCTTCGCCAGCAGAGTAAACATCCAGCATCAGTAATACATCTACCTGATTCAATACATTGGCAAAGTCGTCATACAGATCACGAGTCCGGGTATAACGATGAGGCTGAAATACCATCACAATACGTTTATCCGGCCAGCCAGCACGGGCAGCTTTAACGGTTGCATCCACTTCCGTTGGATGATGACCATAATCATCAACCAGCATTGCACTGCCTTCTTTGCCGTTAACATGTTCCAGAGAGAAATTCCCCAGAAAATCAAAACGACGCCCGGTTCCTTGAAAACCTGCCAACGCAGCCAGAATATGGTTGCCAGCAATGCCTTCCTCAGTCGCAACAGCAACTGCTGCCGCTGCATTCAGCGCATTATGGCGGCCCGGTGCGTTCAATACGACTTTCAGATCAGCCATATCTTGACGACTGACAGTAAAATACCCCTGTGCACCTTTTTGCTCATAATGAGTAATACGTACGTCTGCTTCCTCACTAAAGCCATAAGTCGTGATATAGCGTCCCACGCGAGGGATTAACTCTTTGACAACCGGATCATCAATACACATCACCGCACGCCCGTAGAAAGGCAGGTTATGCAGGAAGTTAATAAATGTCTGTTTCAGGTTTTCAAAGTCACCATGATAGGTATCCATATGGTCCGCTTCGATATTGGTAATTACCGCCACCATCGGCTGTAAATGCAGGAAAGAAGCATCACTTTCATCAGCTTCCGCAATTAAATAACGGCTGCTGCCAAGACGGGCGTGTGTTCCTGCGGCTTTAACTAAACCACCATTAACAAAAGTGGGATCTAAGCCAGCCTGTGCATAGATGCTGGAAATCATCGCTGTTGTTGTTGTTTTGCCATGAGTGCCGGCAATAGCAATACCATGACGGTAACGCATTAGTTCTGCCAGCATCTCCGCTCTGCGAATGACCGGGATTCGGGCTTCACGCGCAGCGATAATTTCCGGGTTATCCACCTGTATTGCGGTTGAAGCCACAACAACACTGGCATCCAGTACATTTTCAGGACGATGGTTAAAGTAAATCTGAGCGCCCAGTTTAGTGAGTTGCCGAGTTACCGGATTTGGTGCCAAATCAGATCCACTAATCTGATAACCTTCATTAGCTAACACTTCGGCGATCCCCCCCATGCCAGCACCACCAATGCCGACAAAGTGGATATGCCTGACTTTTCTCATCTCAGGCACGAAAGCTCTTAATTTCGCCAATTGTTGTGTATTCACGTTTTTTTCTTCACTATATAGGTTTACTTCATCGTCCTGTTTAAGACGATCGGAATTATTTTTTCGCTGCATTGCTCAATGCCGCCGATACTCGCTCAGTTGCATCAACAATTGCTGCTGAACGGGCTTTCTCTGCCATTTTCAACAATTGTGGACGCTGCCACTGAATTAATAATTCGATTACTGCATCAACCGTAAATTGAGGTTGCTCCAGTATTTTTGCCGCGCCAGCCTTTTCCAGCGGTAACGCATTCCAGTATTGCTGGCGATCTTTATGCTGAAATGGGACAAAAATTCCAGGTAATCCAGCCGCTGCCATTTCGCTGACCGTCAACGCGCCAGAACGGCAAATCACCAGATCAGCCCAAGCATAAGCTTGCGCCATATCATCAATAAATTCAGTAATCTTATGTTCGCATTTAACTGAGTTGTGATGGGAATTATTGTTATAGGCATTCCGGACATTTTCTTCAGCCCCTTTACCTGTCTGATGCCAAACCGTAATTTTATCACCCATACGGGCAGCAATTTCAGGCATTGTCTGGTTCAGAATTCTCGCCCCCTGACTGCCACCAACAACCAAAATCCGAATTGGGCCTTCACGCTCTGCCAAACGTTGCTCAGGTGTGGGTAATGCCAGCACATCTTCGCGAACAGGGTTCCCAACAACAGGCGCTTTTGGGAACGCCCCGGGAAATGCCTGTAAAACCGTTGTCGCGATTTTCGCCAACCACTGGTTTGTCAACCCGGCAATGCCATTCTGTTCATGCAGGACAACCGGAACACCACACATCCACGCAGCAATGCCACCCGGACCAGAAACATATCCTCCCATTCCGAGCACAACATCTGGTTGATAGCGACGCATAATCACCTTTGCCTGATGGATCGCTTTGAAAATTCGTGCCGGAGCGACTAACAGTGCTTTGAGCCCTTTACCTCGCAGGCCAGAAATCTGAATAAATTCAATCTCAATGCCATGTTTTGGCACTAAATCGGCTTCCATGCGATCTGCTGTTCCCAGCCAGCGAACTTCCCAGCCCTGGTCTTTTAAATGATGTGCCACAGCCAGGCCTGGAAAGACATGCCCTCCGGTTCCACCTGCCATCACCATTAAACGTCGGGTTTTTCCACTCATCGTGGACTCCTTACAAACGCCTGTGCTTTTGCCAGGCGTGTTTCAAAATCAATTCTTAATAGCAATACGATAGCTGTTGACATAATCAGCAAACTTGAGCCACCGTAACTAATCAGAGGTAAAGTCAACCCTTTAGTCGGCAGCATACCCGCAGCTGCTCCAACGTTAACCAGAGCTTGAAAACTGAACCAGATACCAACCGAACAAGCCAGAAAACCGGAAAAACGCTGATCTATCTGCAATGCGCGACGACCTATAGTCATCGCGCGAAAAGCGACGAAGAATATCATTAACAACACCAAAACCACACCTACGTAACCCAATTCTTCTGCCAAAACAGAGAAAATAAAGTCAGTATGTGCTTCCGGCAGATATTCCAGCTTCTGAACTGAATTCCCTAACCCTTGCCCTAAAAACTCCCCTCGACCAAAAGCCATCAAAGATTGCGTTAACTGATAACCTTTGCCATACGGATCTTCCCAGGGATCCAGAAAAGAAGTGACACGGCGTATACGGTAAGGTTCAGCAATAATCAGCAAAACTACCGCAAATACCCCTGAACCAATAATCGCCAGAAATTGCCATAGTTTTGCTCCCGCCAGAAATAACATGGCTAATGTTGTTACAAACAGCACAACCACAGTTCCCAAGTCAGGCTGGGCCAGAAGTAGTACAGCCAACACGACCATCACTCCCATTGGCTTACAGAATCCCCAGAAGTTATTCCGTACTTCTTCTACTTTGCGCACCAAATAACTGGCGAGATAACAAAACAAAGAAAGTTTCGATAATTCAGCAGGCTGAATTCTCAAAGGCCCCAACGCAATCCAACGTGATGCACCGTTTACTGAGCTTCCTACCACCAGCACAACCAGCAGCAGAATAACGGAAATAAGCAGCATCAGGTTACTATAGCGTTGCCAGAAATCCATCGGAATACGCAGTGTGATTAATGACAATCCGAAAGCCAGCAATAGATAAATCGCATCACGTTTGGCAAACAGAAAAGGATCTTCTGCAAGACGCTGCCCAACCGGCATTGACGCCGAAGTCACCATGACAAAGCCGATAATCCCCAATCCGAGAGTCAGCCAAACCAGTGTGCGATCGTACAACACCATATTGGTGACATCAGTTTCACGACCACCAATAACCCAGTCTTTTAATCTACTGAACCCCGGAATAGACATCAGCCCAACTCCTCTGCCAAACGGGCAAACTCATGACCGCGCTGTTCAAAATTACGAAACTGATCAAGGCTTGCACAAGCGGGAGATAACAGCACCATGTCGCCAGCAACCAATCGCGGTGCAATATCACGTATCGCCTGTTCCATCGTTTCAGTCAATGTCGCCATTTCTGGATGTAGTTGCGCCAATCGTTTCCCATCACGGCCAAAGCAGTAAAGCCGAACTTTATTTCCACTAAGGAAAGGCTTGAGCGGAGAAAAGTCTGCCGATTTACCATCGCCGCCCAACAACAAATAAAGCGTGCCATCCAGCTTCAGACCATTAAGCGCCGCTTCTGTACTGCCAACATTGGTCGCTTTAGAATCGTTAATCCAGCGCACCCCATTCTTCATATGGACAAGTTGGAAACGATGGTCAAGCCCCGGATAAACTTTCAATGCCGCCAAACTGGCTTTACGGGGGATCCCAACCGTATCGGCTAATGCCAGTGCAGCCAATCCATTTACGTAGTTATGCCGCCCTGTCAGTTTGATTTCATTTGTCGCCAGTAGTGATTGGTTGTGAACTTTTAAAAGAACACTTTTACTATCAAGCTGGTAGTCGCCACAATCAACACCAAAGCTGACACAACGGTTATCCATACCCATTTCAGGCAATGTCAGAGGATCCTGAGCATTCACCACGCATCTCTTCGCCTGATGATAAATTCTCAATTTAGCTGCCCGGTACTGAGATAACCCCTGCGGATAACGGTCCATATGATCCTCAGTCACATTAAGCACAGTGGCTGCCGCTGCTTTCAGGCTATATGTGGTTTCCAACTGGAAGCTGGAAAGTTCTAAGACATAAAGCTGACAGGATTTCTTCAATAATTCCAATGCAGGAAGGCCAATATTACCGCCCACCCCTACCTGCCAATTAGCCGCTTTCGCCATTTCACCAACCAGGTTGGTGACAGTACTTTTACCATTAGAACCTGTAATTGCGACTATCGGTGCTGTTGCTTCACGACAAAACAACTCGATATCACCAACAATTTCAATGCCTGCATTAGCCGCAGCCTGCAACTCAACTGTTGTCAGAGCAATCCCTGGGCTTGCAACAATCAAATCAGCATCCATCAACCAGCCAGCATTCAGACTGCCACTATGACACTCAACATCATCAGGCAATTTATCTCCGCCAGGTGGTGCTGAACGGGTATCCATTACACGGGGGATCACACCTCGCGCCATAAAAAAGTCAACACAGGAGAGGCCAGTCAGCCCCAAACCGATAATGACGACTTTTTTACCCAAATAATTTGCCATGATTAACGTACCTTCAATGTTGCCAGGCCAATCAGTACTAATATCAGAGAAATAATCCAAAAACGCACGATAACACGCGGTTCCGGCCAACCTTTCAATTCATAATGATGGTGAATAGGTGCCATACGGAAAATACGCTGTCCACGCAGTTTAAAAGACCCTACCTGTAAGATGACTGACAGGGTTTCTACCACGAATACTCCACCCATAATGACCAGCAAAAATTCCTGACGCAGCAACACCGCAATGGTCCCAAGCGCACCACCTAGTGCCAAAGAACCCACATCACCCATGAAAACCTGAGCCGGATAAGTGTTGAACCACAGGAAACCTAATCCAGCGCCAACAATCGCAGTACAGACGATAACCAGTTCACCAGCATGGTTTAGGTAAGGAATATGCAGATAGTTGGCAAAATTGACGTTACCGGTTGCCCATGCCACCAAGGCAAAACCAGCCGCAACAAAAACGGTTGGCATAATTGCCAAACCATCCAACCCGTCAGTTAGATTCACCGCGTTGCTGGTTCCGACAATCACGAAGTAGGTCAACAGAATGTAAAGCACACCCAGTTGTGGCATCACATCTTTAAAGAATGGCACGACTAATTGTGTTGCCGGGGTATCTTTCCCGACGCTGTACATCGCAAATGCCACAGCCAATGCCAGAGCGGACTGCCAGAAATACTTCCAACGGGCAATCAACCCTTTAGTATCTTTGCGCACAACTTTGCGGTAATCATCCACGAAACCAACGATACCGTAACCAATCAGAACAATCAGCACACACCAGACATAGGGGTTATTCAGGCGTGCCCACAACAGTACAGAAATCGTGATTGAAAACAGGATCAACAGACCACCCATGGTCGGTGTACCACGTTTGCTAAAGTGAGATTCCGGCCCATCATTGCGAACAACCTGCCCAATTTGTAATTTTTGCAGGAAGGCGATTAAGCGCGGCCCCATCCACAATGCGATAGCCAGTGCAGTCAGCAGGCTGACGATAGCCCTAAACGTCAGGTAAGAAAAGACGTTAAAGCCGGTATGATACTTGATCAGATATTCGGCCAGCCAAACTAACATGTGAAGCTCTCCTGTAATGCGCTGACGACATCTTCCATTGCAGTACTGCGCGAACCTTTAACTAAAACTGAAATCACTTTGTGTTGTTGTAATAGTGGAACCAATGCTGCAACCAACGCAGTCTTATCCACAAAATGCTGACCACAACCACTCGCTTCACTAATATGAGCACTTGATGTACCCACACTAAATACGCTGTCGATACCACCAGAAGCTATAGCTTCACCAACCTGACGATGGTAGTCTTTTGATTGTTCACCCAACGCGCCCATATCGCCAACGACCATCGCTTTGTAACCTGGCATCTGTGATAATACTTGAGCCGCAACGGTCATCGAACCGACATTGGCGTTATAAGTGTCATCAAGTAGCAATTTTCCTTCTGCCAGTTTGATTGGAAACAACCGACCTGGTACAGGTTTCAGCTCGGATAAGCCAAGACGGATATCTTTTAGCGTTGCGCCAACAGAAATTGCCAACGCACTAGCAGCTAACGCATTGGCAACATTATGTTTTCCAGGTAATGGCAACGCGATTTCTGTGCTGCCAACTGGGGTATGCAGACAAAAGTTAGTCGTTAGCTGTTTGACCTGAATATCTGTCGCGTAAAAATTAGTGTCTGATGCTTGTTGTATGGAAAAACGCTGTACTGTTTTGTCACCGATAGCTTGTTGCCAGTGCGCCCAGTCATTACTTTCCATATTGATAATGGCAGTACCATTTTCTGGAAGACCGACAAAAATTTCTCCTTTCGCTTTTGCAATACCCGCCAGAGAACCAAAATCTTCCAGGTGTGCAGTAGATAGGTTATTTACCAGTGCCGTTTCTGGTCGGGTCATTTCCGTGGTATAGGCGATCTCACCAATATGGCTTGCGCCTAATTCAATCACAGCAAACTCATGTTGTTCTGTCAGTCTGAACAATGTCAGCGGCACGCCAATATCATTATTCAGGTTGCCCGCAGTATAGAGCGTATTACCGCACTGACGCAGAATCGCAGCGGTCATCTCTTTCACCGATGTTTTACCGGATGACCCCGTCAGCGCAACGACACGGGCGTTACTCTGTTGACGAACCCAACCAGCCAATTGCCCCATAGCCAGACGAGTATCTTTGACCACAACTTGCGGACAATTAACATCCAGTACACGGCTGACCAGCAAAGCACTGGTACCCGCTTTTACTGCATCAACAGAAAAATCATGGGCATCAAAACGTTCACCCTTTAATGCAATAAACAGACTGCCATTTCCAACTTTACGGCTGTCAGTAGTAACATCACTGATACAGATATCTGCGGCCTGCTGCTCGGTAACCTGTTTCAGCGTGCCATCAGTGATTTGCACTAGTTGTTGCAGTGTGAGGGAAATCATGCGATCACCCCCAGTAACCGGGCAGCAGTCAATCGATCTGAGTAATCAAGGCGACGATGACCTACCAATTGATAATCTTCATGGCCTTTACCTGCAATCAATACAACATCATCTGCTCTTGCCTGCATAATGGCACTGGTTACCGCTTCAACACGGCTATGAATCGCTATCGCGCGGCCCGGATCAATAAAACCCGTCAGAATGTCAGCAACAATTGTCTGAGGCTCTTCACTGCGCGGGTTATCATCAGTAACAATCACATAATCAGCCCACTGTTCTGCCACACCTCCCATCAGAGGACGTTTGCCTTTATCGCGATCGCCACCACAACCAAAAACGCACCAAAGTTTACCTTTACAATGCAAGCGTGCAGCCGCCAACGCTTTCTCCAGCGCATCAGGTGTATGAGCATAATCGACAACCACCACCGGTTTGCCTGGTGCAGTGAATACTTCCATCCGCCCACAGACCGGCGACAGGCAGGAAGCAGTTTCAAGCAGCTTTTCCAGTGGATAGTCCAAAGCTAATAAGGTGGAAAGTGCCAACAACAAGTTGCTGACGTTAAATGCTCCCATCAGGGAACTATCAATTGTACCGCCTCCCCAACTGGACTCGAAAGTAATAGAGACACCTTTACCGTAATATTTTATTTCACGAGCCGCCAACCAACGCCCCTGCCAGTTTTCCGGCAGACGGTTTTCCATCGTCACAGCAACTGCTTGTGGTAAACGGGATAACCACTTCAGGCCAATATCATCATCAGCATTAATGATTTGCTGTTTCACATTGTGAGTAGCGAATAACAACCACTTAGCTGCTTCGTAGTGCTCCATATCACCGTGGTAATCAAGATGATCACGGCTCAAATTGGTAAATATCGCCGCCTCAAATGGCAGCGCGGCCACCCGCCCCTGAATCAGCCCGTGAGAAGAAACCTCCATTGCCGCAAAGGTCGCTCCTTGCCGAACAAGTTGTTGCAGATCCAGTTGAATATCAACGGCTGAACCGGTGGTATTTTCACTCGGTGCCACTCGCCCCAGTAATCCATTACCAACAGTTCCCATTACTGCACTGGTTTCACCCAATCCGTGACTCCACTGAGCAATTAATTGAGTAGTGGTTGTTTTTCCATTGGTTCCAGTGACACCAATCAGACGCAATTTATTACCAGGATGGCGATAAAACTCACCGGCTAATTGTGATAACTTATTATTCAAATCGCTCACATAAACAACCGGAACACCGTGCATAACCTGCACAGTCCCGTTATCAGCCTCGCCCTGGGCTTCTGCAATAACCGCCGCAACACCTTGTGCGATGGCCTGAGGAATGTAGTGTCGACCATCTGCCTGATGCCCTTCAATGGCAACAAACAGATCTCCGGCAGCCGATTTACGGCTGTCCAATGTCATTTCGCGTAACGCGCACTCTGGGGCATCAATACCCAATGGCGCGAGTAAATCGCGTAGATTACGATCTGCCACCTGTATCCTCTTTTTTATTAACCACAAATTCATTTTTATCACCTGCTGCCAAAGCATCCGGCTCCACATTCATGATGCGCAGAACACCGCCCATAATGGCACCAAATACCGGCGCAGAAACCGCACCGCCGTAATACTTACCTGCTTGTGGATCATTAATGATCACAACCAGTGCAAATCTTGGATTACTTGCAGGAGCAACACCTGCGGTGTAAGAGATATATCGATCAACATATTTGCCATCCGCCCCGACTTTCCTCGCAGTGCCGGTTTTGATTGCAATCCGATAACCTTTTATCGCGGCCGATGTTCCACCGCCACCGGGCAAAGCCACACTTTCCATCATATGAACCACCGTGCGCATAATTGGCTCAGGAAATACTCTTGTGCCTGGCACGGGTGGATCAACTTTGGTTATCGACAGGGGGCGATAAACGCCCATGCTGCCAATCGTTGCATAGACCCGCGCTAACTGTAACGGTGTTACCATCAGCCCATAGCCGTAAGAAAAGGTGGCCCTATCAAGATCTGACCACCGTTGTTTTTTTATTGGGTATAAGCCACTACTTTCTCCGACCAACCCCAGATTGGTCGGTTTTCCCAACCCAAAGCGTGAATAAACATCCACTAACTCTGTAGCAGGCATCGCTAACGCTAGCCTGGAAACACCGACATTACTCGATTTCTGTAAGATACCCGTGATAGATAATTCTGAATAACGGCCCACATCCCTGATTTCCTTGCCGCTGATCCTATAAGGTACTGTATTAATAACGGTATTTTCTTTAACAATACCATCATTCAGCGCAGCCATGACCACCATAGGTTTAACTGTTGAAGCTGGCTCGAAAATATCGGTAATAGCACGGTTACGCATCGCTTCCTTTGACGTATTGATGCGATTATTTGGGTTATAAGATGGGCTGTTCGCCATTGCCAATACTTCGCCGGTATTAACATCCACCAATACCGCTGTGCCGGATTCTGCTTTATTAAAGGCGACTGCGTTGGTTAATTCGCGATAAACCAGCGACTGCAAACGTTCATCAATACTCAATACCAGATTGTGTGCCGCCAGACTATCAACAGAAGAAATATCTTCGATGACACGGCCAAAGCGATCTTTGCGTACCGTCCGCTCACCTGGCTGACCAGTCAGCCAGCGATCAAAACTTTTTTCGACACCTTCAATGCCCTGACCGTCAACGTTAGTCACACCAATAATATGGGCAGTTACCTGACCTGACGGGTAATAACGCCGGGATTCCTGCCGCAAATAAATTCCCGGCAATTTCAGTTTATGAATATAATCACCAACTGATGGGTTAACCTGACGCGCCAGATAAACAAAGCGGCCTTTAGGATTAGTAATAATTTTACTGGTGAGTTGTTCAACCGGCAGATTAATCGCATCAGACAAGGCTTTCCATCGGGTATCATCAGTAATTCCCCCTTTTTCAAATACCTCTTTTGGATCTGCCCAGACAGCATTTACCGGAACACTGACAGCCAGAGGTCGCCCCAGACGATCGCTAATCATCCCGCGTGCAGTCGGAATTGACTGCACGCGCAGGGAACGCAAATCTCCTTCTTTAACCAATTGCTCCGGATTGATGACTTGCAAGTAAGCCACTCTCAGCAACAAGCAAATTAAAGCAAGAGCAATACCTCCACACAGCAAGGCAAAACGCCAGCTAACAAAACTGGCTTTATCTTCTTGCCGTTTCAACTTCGCAAAGCGTACTGCTTTCATCGCTTACCTTATAATCATCAAATTGACTCACTGTGAAACAACAATGTTTTCCTGTGCAGGATTAACATGCTGCATATGCATTTTTTCAACGGCTATCCGTTCAACCCGGCTGTGATCACCAAGGGCGTTTTCTTCAAGGATCAAATTACGCCACTCGATATCCAACGCATCACGTTCCAATACCAAATGTTCTCTTTCAGCCGTCAACAAACGGGTTTCATGTGTCGTAGTAACAACACTTATGGCTGAAACCATAACAACTATTAGAAGCAACAACGGTATTTTGGCATTCCTAAACAAATCGCTGCCAATAATACCGGTTAACCCATGACGTTCACCTGCCATTATTCGCTAATTTTTTCAGCAAAACGTAGAACAGAACTACGGGCCCGTGGGTTATCAGCCACTTCTTCCTCCGAAGGTTTCATCTTGCCGATAGATTTCAGGCTACGGCCACCTTGCGCTTTCAGTTGCTCTTCTGTCAGTGGCAATCCTGCCGGTACTTGTGGCCCACGACTGTTATGGCGGATAAAGCGCTTAACAATGCGATCTTCCAGTGAATGAAAACTGATAACTGAAAGCCGCCCTTGTGGTGCAAGCGCCTGTAATGCACCATCCAGCGCCTGCTCAATCTCTTCCAGCTCACTGTTGATATAAATCCTGATAGCCTGGAAGCTCCTTGTCGCAGGATGCTTATGCTTCTCTTTCACCGGACTGGCCTGAGCAATCAAATCGGCCAGCGCTTTTGTCCGGGTAATTGGCTCTTCCTGATTACGTGTAACAATGGCTCTGGCAATACGTTTAGCGAAACGTTCTTCACCAAACGTTTTCAACACCCATGCAATATCATCCGCTTCTGCTTTCATTAGCCATTCGGCTGCTGATTGCCCGCGAGTCGGATCCATCCGCATATCCAGTGGCCCGTCACGCATAAAAGAAAAACCACGCTCCGGGTCATCCAGTTGAGGTGAAGAAACACCTAAATCCAGTAATACACCATTGATTTTGCCGGTCAGCCCGACCTCTTCCACATGGTGAGCCAAAGCAGAAAACGGGCCATGTATTATTGAAAAACGCGGATCTGTGATCGCTTTTGCCGCTTCAATTGCCTGCGGATCACGATCAATTGCAATTAAACGACCTGCTGCCCCCAGTTGCGACAAAATCAGACGCGAATGCCCACCACGGCCAAATGTGCCATCAATATAGATTCCATTTTCACGAATATTCAGTCCATTGACTGCTTCATCCAGCAATACACTGGTATGTTTAAAATGACTGTTTGCCATGTTTATAGTGATAAGTCCTGTAGCCGTACTGATAAAGGTTCCTGAGTAGATCGCTCAGTCGCAATGTCATCCTTAACCTGTTGATACCAAGTCTGCTCATTCCACAGTTCAAATTTGTTGAACTGACCAACCAGCATGACCTCTTTGGCTAGCCCTGCGTGCTGGCGCAGTGTATTAGCTAACAAAAGACGTCCTGCACTATCCATTTGGCATTCACTGGCATGACCTAAGAGCAAACGTTGTACCCGGCGCTCCGCCGGATTCATGCTGGATAAGCGGGAGAGCTTTTCTTCAATAATTTCCCATTCAGGTAGTGTATAAAGCAACAGGCATGGCTGATGGAGGTCAATGGTACAAACCATTTGCCCTTGTGATTCCTCGTTTAGCATAACCCGGTATCGGGTAGGTACGGCGAGCCGTCCCTTGCTATCGAGATTAACCAACGTTGCTCCACGAAACATCTCAAGTTGCCTTAGGCGATCAAAAATTACCACTTTATCCCACTAATCCCCACAATAAGGAGTTTACGGATGGGACGAAAACCTTGTCAAGCCAGAGCCGATGCGCTTTAGCTATATTTTGTAGAAGAATTTTGGCAGTTAAGGGGGATAACTATTAAATTTAGCAATATCAATAATAATTAAAGCTATGATAATTTTGAATAATTTTACAAGCAAAGGAGAATAAAGGTTGACGATAAAATAATGAAAAAATAATTGTGTTATTAATTTATTTACATAATTTACATTTCATTACTGTTTGACAACTGTACAGCAATATTTGTCATTTCATTTGATGCATTCAACGTTAAAACCAATTGGCAATAAAAATACCGTACGATAAATATTATTAAAATCAATTTAATGTATAAATAGTAGTAAAAATAAAGTAGAAAATAGATAAACACCAATCTGAAAAGACGTTGCTACCTGCCCTTCCTTCTACTAAATAATTTATGTATGAACGAAATTGCATTTGAGGACGCTGAAACACTCAAATAAACATTGTCTTAAAGTTGCCCTTGTATATTTTTTTACAAATCTGGTAGCAAAAGCGCCCCATCAAAGAATTAATGAGGCGCTTTTATCATCATTTCCGACTCAAACTTCCTCGCCGGCATAAGTCACGGTGTATCCGTGTGATACCGGGTTCTGGCTTCTGCTTTTCATCCAGACTCGCCAATACTAGTTCCAATACCCGTTCTGCCACTTCACGATGACGCTGCGCTACAGAAAGCACCGGACACTCGAGGAAATCCAATAATTCATGATCACCAAAAGTCGCAATGACCAATTGATTGGGTAACCGGCCACTGTGTTTAAGCGTAACATCCATGACTCCCTGTAACAGAGCAAAAGAGGTAGTGAATAACGCCTGTGGCATTGGGTGAGTTTCCAACCACTTGGCAAACACTTCAGCCGCGGTATCACGCTCATAACTGTTTGAGTAAAGGTACATAACCTTACGAGGATCATCTTTCCATGCTTCACGAAATCCCTGTTCACGCAGAAAACTGACTGACAGTTCGGGTAATGCGCCGAGATACAGCACAGATTCAGCAGGAAATTGACGAAACTCTTGTGCCAACATTTTGGCATCTTCAAAGTCATCGCCCACTACGCTGATAAAATGTTCATTTTCTAATGCACGATCAAGCGCAACAATAGGTAAAGAGCGGTTTGCCCAGCGCTGATAAAAAGGATGCTCCGGCGGTAATGCGGTAGAAACAATAATTGCGTCTACCTGCCGTTGTAACAAGTGCTCAACGCAGCGCATTTCATTATCAGGCTGATCTTCAGAACAGGCTATCAATAATTGATAACCACGCTGACGAGCCTTGCGTTCAAGATAATTCGCAATGCGGGTATAGCTGGTATTTTCTAAATCTGGGATAACCAGACCAATAGAACGGGTGCGTCCTGCACGGAGACCGGCTGCCACAGCATTAGGATGGTAATTATGCTCTTTGACCACTGCCATCACTTTTTCTACCGTTTTATCACTGACACGGTATTGTTTGGCTTTACCATTAATCACATAACTGGCCGTTGTGCGTGAAACACCTGCAAGGCGGGCGATTTCATCCAGTTTCACATTAACTCCTTCATAGACACCAAAAAAGGCCCTACTTTATCGCAGAGCCTCATAAATGTATGTATATTGCCCCGCAGTTTGCGATTTTTCATCGCATAATTTTATCCCCACGAGATACACCAACAATACCGGAACGAGCAACTTCAGCAATTTCAGCAACGTCACGAACGGCATCCAGAAATGCATCCAGTTTATCGCTGGTTCCTACCAGTTGTACGGTATACAAGGTAGAAGTCACATCCACGATCTGCCCACGGAAAATATCGGTACTGCGCTTAATCTCTTCTCGTCCATACCCACTGGCCTGCAATTTCACCAGCATAATCTCACGTTCTACATGAGAACCCGATACCAACTCGCTGACTCGTAGTACATCCACCAGCTTGTGCAACTGTTTTTCAATCTGTTCAAGTACCCTGGCATCGCCCTTAGTCTGAATTGTCATCCGCGATAATGTTGGATCGTCAGTTGGTGCCACAGTTAAGCTTTCAATATTGTAGCCACGCTGAGAAAACAGACCAACAACACGGGACAAAGCCCCTGATTCGTTTTCAAGTAATACAGATAAAATCCGGCGCATAATCAGGTTCTCTCCGTTTTGCTTAACCACATCTCATCCATTGCTCCTCCACGGATCTGCATAGGATATACGTGTTCAGTTTCATCCACTGTGACATCAACAAATACCAGCCGCTGATTTTCAGTCACCTCTTTCAAGGCTTCTGCCAATTTACCTTCCAGCTCGTCATAACTCTGGATAGAAATGCCAACATGACCATAAGCCTCAGCCAGTTTGACAAAATCAGGCAAAGATTCCATATAGGACTGAGAGTGGCGGCCTGCATAAATCATGTCTTGCCATTGTTTTATCATCCCCAGGAAACGGTTATTCAAGTTCAGAACCAGTACCGGCAACCCATATTGCAACGCCGTGGACAATTCCTGAATATTCATCTGAATACTACCATCCCCCGTAACACAGACTACCATTGCTTCCGGTTTCACCAGTTTGACCCCCAATGCAGCCGGTAAGCCAAATCCCATCGTCCCTAAACCACCGGAACTGATCCAACGTCTTGGCTTGTCAAATGGGTAATGCAATGCAACAAACATCTGATGTTGTCCAACATCTGAAGTGACATAAGCTTCACCTTTAGTCAGACGATAGAGAACCTCGATAGCCGCTTGCGGTTTAATCTTTTCACTACTGCGATCAAAATTGAGACATTTACGGCTACGCCATTGCTGAATAGATAACCACCAATCTTTCAGCGCATCCGGGTCCTGTGTATCTTCCACTGTCTCCAACAGTTCCAACATTTGCCGCAGCACCTGTTTAGCATCACCAACAATAGGTATATCTGCGGCAACCGTTTTCGAAATTGATGTTGGATCGATATCAATATGCAAAACAGTTGCTTCCGGACAATATTTCGCCAAGTTATTGGTTGTACGATCATCAAAACGTACACCAACAGCAAAAATCACATCGGAATTATGCATTGCTTTGTTAGCTTCAAATGTACCGTGCATACCGAGCATTCCCAGGCTTTGCTGGTGAGTTGCCGGAAAACTGCCTAACCCCATCAGGGAGCTTACAACCGGAATATTGAATTTTTCTGCCAATACCAGCAATTCTGCTGAACAATCCGCATTAATTGCCCCACCGCCCACATATATGATTGGTTTCTTCGCATTCAACAGTTTTCTTAATGCCCGTTTAATCTGCCCTTTATGCCCTTGCACCGTCGGATTATAAGAACGCATACTTATCTGCTCAGGATAAACATAAGCGTGTTTTACTGCCGGATTTACCGTATCTTTTGGTAAATCAATGACTACCGGCCCCGGGCGACCACTGGCGGCCAAATAGAAGGCTTTTTTCAGTACTTTCGGAATATCTTCCGCTTTTTTCACTAAAAAGCTGTGTTTCACAATTGGGCGGGAGATCCCCACCATGTCACATTCCTGGAATGCATCATTACCAATCAGGGAACTGGCTACCTGACCGGACAATACAACCATTGGAATTGAATCCATATAAGCTGTCGCAATGCCCGTGATGGCATTGGTCGCCCCCGGCCCGGAAGTGACCAATACCACACCAACCTTTCCCGTGGAACGAGCATAGCCGTCAGCCATATGAACCGCACCCTGCTCATGGCGTACCAGGATATGTTCAATTCCCCCAACCGTATGCAAGGCATCGTAAATATCCAGTACTGCGCCGCCTGGATAACCGAATACATGTTCAACGCCCTGATCAATTAACGATCGGACGACTATTTCAGCTCCTGATAACATCTCCATAGGTTTTCCTCCAGGCTCTGTTTGCAAGTTAATAAATCGGAAGTTCCTTCCACTTTTATTTTAGTAAGGCGAATGGCCTCTCAGCGATATATTGATGCTGAGTTAATTAACATAACGCTAGAAACAGGTGTTAGCAATGCGAATAAAGGCAGAATAGCAACTTTATGGCAGTTCTAAATGCCTTCTGTAAGCGTTATCTTACTATCAAGAAGCTAAAAGTAAGTAGAATATGAGTGGCTATACCTGAAAAGAACGACAATATATAGGTATTATCCGGTATATATACGATAAAAAACTAAAAAACAGTTTTCAAAATCGTTTAAGTCACCACAGCATAAATCTGATAAAGGAAGTGTGGACGAATACCTCAAATAATTTAATGATAATTTCATCGTGTCTGAATAACTATTATGAATAATTCATTTAGGCAAAATCTATTTACTTCATTTTAATTAGAGAATAAGATAGAAGTGATTATTTTCCCTTGGAAGACTAACTCCATACATTTAATATTTACCTGAATACATAAATATTCATTTTCATAATTCAACAACCAAATGTAATAATCAGTGAAAATGAATTTATTTCTTATTAGTCATACGCCATATTCATTAAAATAGCCAAGTTATGAATATAAGTAAACTTGGCATATCTACAAAACAGCAAGACATTTATTTATAACATTAAATTGTCTTTTAATATCTTCTCTAAATACACCCTCCACTAGCCATCAGTAAAACTGTATCATGACGTGGATTTACGATTTATTAAAACAACCACAATTATGGTTAAAAAAATACCTATAAATGTTGTAAAAAAAACGATGCTTATGGAAAAAAATAAGATATTGTGGAACCTATCAAAGGGCCAAAAAACATGGAAAAACCAACAGAAATTGACGTTAAGCCAAATATTTTAGCCGAGTTATCATTAGTTGCGAATTTCTGCATATAAATGGTAACAATAATATTATTCATAGACGATCCTATTCCTATTATTACCATTGCTAAAAATATAAAAAACAAATTGATTTTATCAGAAAATAAATCGTTAAATTGATTTGTTATTCCTATTAAAAGATACCCCGAACCAGGGCGAGAGCATGAAAGGCTTTATTTTGAACGAATCGCTCAAATAAAACACTTGCCAATGCTTGAACAAGGCCAAATTGAGCGTTTTTTATCCACATATGGATTTCATTACATACAATTTAAGCTCAAAAAACGTTCGCGCTCTAGCCCTGTACCCCGAACCCCACAAAAAGAATGAAGATAACATAATATTTAACGATGTGTTAATCTTAGACTTTCCAAATACTAAACCAATTAGAACACCTGAAATACCTGAAAGACACATAGCAAAACTATAATGGCTTCCATTTAATCCCCGCTTCATAAAGCTAAGAGCTATTAGACCATCTGATAGATAGCCAAAACAAGTTAAAATGGAAATAACAATAAATGAAAACAATATTCTATTATCTTTCATTATATTAAAGTAATTAATTAGTGATATTTTGTTTTTTTTGCGGTTAACATTAATCAATGGTTCTGAAACGAAAATATATAAGACTGCCGAAATAAAATAAAGCACTGATATTAAAATAAGAATTTGTTTTACTGAGTAATAGATAAGAATAAAACCTAAAAATAACGGGGCCGACATTTTGTATATTTGAAATGAAATCTGCCAATAACTAAATTTTTTTTCAAATTGGTTGATTGATATGTTTTTTAATATTAAAAAATTGGAGGGTCCTAAAAATAAACGAAGGATGTTTTTAATAAAATAATAAAGGGTGGGTTCACATGATAAGTGCAACATCGTTCATCTGGAAGTAAACAGGTTCGTATTCCTTTAAATAATTCATTCGGCGTTTTCCCACCCCGTGTTTTTCGGGGGCGATTATTTAATCGATTTACCACAAAATTTATTTCCTGATCAGAGACTTCATTAAAATCAGTTCCCTTTGGAAAGTATTGTCTGATTAACCCATTGATATTCTCATTGATCCCTCTTTCCCAAGGCGAATAAGGATGCGCAAAGTCAATTTGGGTTTCTAACTTTTCACTGATGATTTCATGATCTGCAAACTCCAAACCGTTATCGAATGTGATGGTCTTAACCTTTTGTTTTAACGGGTATAATACTTTCACTGCCTCTTTTGCGACTTCTGATGCCCGCTTGCTATCAAGTTTAACGATAATTGTATACAGTGTCTTGCGATCAACCAACGTTAATAAGACACTTTTTTTATCTTTTCCTATTATCGTATCTCCTTCCCAGTCGCCAATACGTTCTTTTTTATCAACAATTTCCGGGCGCTCATCAATACTGACCCGATTTTTAATTTTGCCTCTCCTTTCATAGCGACCATAACGTTTGCGATAGGGTTTTCTGGCAATTCGCAGATGTTGCCATAAATCACCCCCCTCTATTTTATCTTTATAAATCAGCCTATAAATCGTCTCATGATGCAAAGATATCCCTTTATGTTGTTTCAAATAATCAACCACCTGTTCAGGGCTTAAGTCTTTCCAAATTAACCGTTTTATCCATTTTCTTACTACCGGCGTTATTTTCACGGCTTTCTTAGCAAAATGACGACGTGCCAATCCCTTCAAATGAGCCTGTTCAGGACAGTATGTCTGGACCTCTTGAATTCTCTGCTGATGGTCGACGGACTTCGCTTAAGTGACTCAGCAATGAAAAGCGGTGAAAAACCCGCTTCTTTTAAGCTGGAAACCTGATATCTTTCTGTTTCGGTCAGTTGTGTATAGGCCATAGTGCATTTTCCTTTGGCGAGAAAGATGCCTACTATAGCAACTGACCGCCCTTCTGAAAAATTGCACTTATTAGTCGAATCCGCCATAGTTAATTATTTGTGGGAACCATCACAACTAAAAATGTAACTTGTTGAAAAAATTGTACATTATTTGTTGATTTTTGTGATAAAAATTATATCAAGCTTGGTATGTTTTTCAATAGGTTAATTTGATGTAATCATTTGAATTTATTGTCATTATTTTTTCGGTCATATATTCAATGCGGTTATCATCTCATTAATCACCGACTTTAGTCGGTGGTTGTTGAGTTTTTATTAGTCATAAGCCATATTGATTTAAATAGCCAAGTTATGAATATAAATAAACTTGGCATATCTACAAAACAACAAGACATTTATTTATAACATTGAATTGTCTTTTAATGCCTTTTCTAAGTTAGGAAAAACAGTAAAACCGTCGCTATCTAAGAAATGCCCACCATTAGGGAAACCATACAATTCAGCCCGGAGCTGCTGACTTAAATTTAATGTAAACTGTGGAGGTACAATCTCATCATTAAGCGATAATATTACTATTCGTTGGTTTATTCTGTGTATAAGCGGGTGAAAATCCAAGTTCCCCTCAGTAAATATACTTAATTCGGGTAAAGTCGATAATTTTTCGTAAAATCCTGCAATTAATACAATCCCCCCAATATTTACATTATTAGGTAAAGATGAAATATAACGGAGTGTGGCAATACAACCCAAGCTATGCCCAATAAAAAGCGTTTTTTCATTAGGATTAGGTACACTCTCCTGCAACTTTTCTTGCCATAAATGAGGTGAAGGAGCGTGAGATTCAGGCATATCCGGCACAATTACATGGGCATTTAACCGTTCATATTGACCTTTAAGCCAAGGAAACCAATGATGATCAGGAGTCGCCATAAGGCCATGAACAATAACTACATTATCAAAATTCATCAATTTACCTCATTATACAAAACGTGTCTTATTTACTATGCGCACAAGTATAAAATACTATCATTTAATTTTTATAACTATCTTTTTCGTCATGTCGTTTAAAGTCAGATAATTATACCTTGCTCTAACCTATTAAATAACAAGTGCTCTATTCTAGGCATAGAATGATATCGGTGAATATAATTTTTAAAATTAAACTACAGCTTATTCATCTAATATTGAAATCTTTAAAACCGGATACTCCTGAGATAAATTTAAAGTAGAATATTACTGCAATACCACCTTAAATTTCCCTTGAATAACCGGTCACGCCATATAAAGCTCCAGAAATCAATCCCAATACATAGATTCAATTTCTTCATGGTAACGCTGCATAATAATTTTCCGCCGCAGTTTCAGTGTCGGTGTTAATTCACCCGTTTCCATTGAAAATGGCTGTGGCAGTAATATAAAGCGTTTTACCTGATCGAAGTGAGCAAAGTTTTTCTGAATTTCTTTCAAGCGTTGCTCAAACATATCGATAATCTGATTATGACGCAGTAATTCAACCCGATCATGATATTTGAGATTAATTGATCTTGCATATTCTTCTAATGCTTCATAACAAGGCACGATAAGAGCGGATACAAATTTACGGGTATCAGCAATAACAGCAATATGCTCAATAAAACGATCTTGCCCTAGCCTACTTTCAATCATTTGAGGGGCAATATATTTACCATTCGATGTTTTCATCAAATCTTTCAGACGTTCAGTAATAAATAAATTACCATTTTCATCCAGCTTACCGGCATCACCTGTACGTAACCAGCCATCTTGCGTAAATGTCTGAATGGTTTCTTGCTGATTATTGAAATAGCCTTTCATCACAATTGGGCCACGCACCTGTATCTCATTTTCTTCACTGATACGGACGTCAATCCCAGGTAATGGTGTACCAATAGAGCCAAGCACATAACCTTGCTCTTGCCAACAGGAAACCGTGGCACAGGTTTCTGTCATCCCATAGCCATATTTGATATTTACCCCAACAGCAAGGAAAAACAGGATAATCGTTTCATCCAGATGTGCGCCGGCTGCGGGTAAAAAACGAACCCGGCCACCCAAGATATTACGCAGTTTGCTCAATACCAATTTATCGGCCAACTGATACATCGTAGTTGACCAAGGACAGCTTTTTTTACCTTGCAATTTACGTAAAAACTGACGTTCACCACATTTAATCGCCCAGTTAAATAATTTTCTCCGATGCCAGGGTGCCTGAGCAACCTTTTCAAAAATCGCACTGTAAATTTTTTCGTAAAATCTCGGCACTGCACACATCACTGTCGGGCGAACATCTGCCATAGCTTGACGAACAAAGTTAGTGTCAGTCAGATAAACATTTTGTGCGCCTGTATGCATCACATAAAAGCTCCATGCGCGTTCGAAAACATGGGATAGCGGCAGGAAACTTAAGGAAACATCCTGATCAGTTAACGTCAGACGATGGTCATGTGAATACAACTGATAAGCTAAATTACGGTAATCAAGCATGACACCTTTAGGTTCACCGGTTGTACCAGATGTATATATAAGCGTAAAAAGATCGTCCAGATTGTGGTGAGCAATACGGGTTTCCAATTCAGACTGATGTTGTGACTTATTATCAGTCATAAAGTCAGATAAATGCAGTGCTAATGAACAATCGCGCAAATCAACTGATTCATCTAATACGATGATGTGACTTAACTGAGGACACAGTTCTGGCAAAGTGACCGCGACATCATACTGCGCCTGCCCACCAGCAAACAAAATACGCACACCTGCATCATTAAGAATGAAACCAGCTTGTTCCTGGCTGCTGGTTGCATACAAAG
Organism: Photorhabdus sp. RM323S; assembly: GCF_042879375.1. Lineage (NCBI taxonomy): Bacteria > Pseudomonadati > Pseudomonadota > Gammaproteobacteria > Enterobacterales > Morganellaceae > Photorhabdus > Photorhabdus sp. RM323S. The sequence continues at coordinate 19,137 of NZ_JBHFKZ010000015.1, read as the reverse complement.
GAACAGTGACTGCCCTGAGTTGTAATACTGCGATATCTGTCAGAGACCACGCCATGCTGTTATGTGCAAAAAGGCCAATTTTTTCCTGTACATCAACCCCAATCTCCAGCAGTGCCCGGCTAATGGCTTTTGTCTTTTTGTCAATATCATGCCAGCTTAATTCGAGTTGTTCATCTGGAGACCATTGACGAAAAGCAATTCTCTCTGGGTATTGTTTGATTTGTTGCTGCAACCGGTTTATCACGTGATAAGGATGTAAATTTTCAGTTATCACAACTCTTTTCCTGTTCGAAAAATTTTCTTCTTATCAGAGAAAAAACAGTGATTTTATTCTCTGATAATGCTTTTTTGCATCACTGATTCGCTTTTCAGCTTACAGGTGTTAGCTATTTTCCTTGCAGTCTACCTATTCCTGAACAACAGGAAAAGAATATTTATCAAAAGTTGATAAATTTGTGATAAAACAAAAAACTCACTACCTGTTTATCCAGTAGTGAGTTTCAAATTAATTAACTGTTGCTAAGTTGGCTCAACAGCGATTTCATCCACTGATGCCCTTTATCTTTTGTTGTAGATTCGTGCCAAATCAAATAGCACGGACGGCTTACCTTATCCCATGGTAATGAAACAGCTCTTATTGCTAATTGTTCGCTGTAGTGTTCAACCAACCATCTTGGAGTAACCGCAACCAAATAGGTTTGAGATACAATATGCAGCACGCTATTCAAGTCAGTTCCCTGATAAACCACAGAACGCAGACGTTCTCCATTTTCATAATAGGGAGCACTGAATGAACCTACATTATCCAATGATACAACTGCATGATGTTCCTCATACAATTGCTGTTCACTAATGCTATTTTCAATTCTTGGATGATTATTGGAAACGGCCAGGACCAACTCATCATTGAATAACGGGTAATGATGAAAATCCATACGTTCCAGCTGTGTATAGCTAATGACAAACTCAGTTTCCTGATACCTGAGCTGATGTTCAATATTATCATGCAGATATGATCGAATCGTAACACCCAGATTTGGTGTATTTTGTTTTACCTGCGCCACTATTTTTGCTGCCAGTCTAATATCTAAAGGGCTGCAAATTGAGAGATTAAAAACCCTGTCGCTATTATCAGGCTCAAAACCAACCCCAGGTAACTCATTATATACTAGTTGTAATGCCTGACGGACAGGACCAAATAATTGATGAGCCCTTGCCGTCGGTTGTATTCCACGCCCATAACGTACAAATAATTCGTCATTGAACATTAACTTCAAGCGAGAAACTGCATTACTAACAGCAGGTTGTGACATTCCCAATATCTGTGCCGCACGTGTTACATTCTGCATTTGCATCACCGCATCAAAAACAGTCAGCAGATTTAGATCCACATTACGTAAATGAATTTCACTTGGATCTTTTTTGGTTGCAGTTACTGAGGTGTATTCAGCCATTGTTTAACTCCACTAAACTCATTCAGATGACCCCGGCTAATAACAAAACATCGGAAATACCTTCATTCATTGCTCAGATATTACGATGACTTTTACTATTAACGAGATCAATTCTCTTAATCATTTTGATGATAAATAATTAAGACTCGTCCTTGTACAAATCTGAATACGCATAGCTAACCAGCGCATCCCCTTATTAATGTTAAAAATATATAATCTCAGTTAGTAGAAAATGTAGATGCTCATTATTCATTCACAAAAAAGTACATTGTGTTAACAATTTATTCACCCTAGTATTCCGTATGTGATGATAAATCAAAGAATGACTCAATTCATAATAAAATTACTGATTTATTATTATTAAACAATTTTATCAGAGTCATTATATTATGAAATTATTTTTTCAACGATATATAACATAACTTCCTATTTATACCTATTTGTCAATGACAAACGATGTTTTTCAGAAAAATACAAATCCACTTCCAGCTCCCGGCACGAAAATACTTAATTTTAATTAATCAGTATAATGCGCTGTTTTTTATATAAATCTGAGTTTATCACTCAAGCCCAACCCAAACATAAAAGGACAAAATAAAATCTTTTTAAATATAAACAGATCAACACTTCAATTTGCAGTCATAGGAAAAGCAAAACCAAGAATCATATGCCTAAATGAATTCTTGACATCACTTTTAAGATAACGTATCAATAAAAGCATCCGAATACCAAACACTCATTAATACTATTGAAAGGTTGGATCAGTATGATTCACTCAATTTGTCTACTAAGCCTACTACTAATCGTATCTAATATGCGCGGTATGCTGGTGGACAGAAAACAGAGTTGATCCAAACCAGACATAAACAAGAACCCGCGCCTTGCGCGGGTTTTTTTTACCTGCTGGGCGCCAAAAATAACCACGAGAGGAGCATGATATGAGCCAGCAAGTTATTATCTTCGATACCACATTACGTGATGGAGAACAGGCATTACAAGCCAGTTTAAGTGTGAAAGAGAAGCTCCAGATTGCATTGGCTTTGGAGAGAATGGGTGTTGATGTTATGGAAGTTGGTTTTCCGGTTTCCTCTCCTGGTGACTTTGAATCTGTACAGACGATCGCCAGGCAGATAAAAGACAGCCGTGTTTGCGCCTTAGCCCGTTGTGTAGAAAAAGACATTGATGTTGCCGCTGAAGCATTAAAAGTTGCGGAAGCTTTTCGAATTCACGTTTTCCTGGCTACCTCCAACTTACATATTGAATCCAAGCTGAAAAAAACATTCGAAAATGTTATGGAGATGGCCGCTCAATCGATCAAGCGGGCACGTCGTTACACTGATGATGTTGAATTCTCCTGTGAAGATGCCGGCCGAACACCGATTGATAATCTGTGCCGGATTGTTGAAAATGCCATCAAAGCAGGGGCAACGACGATTAACATTCCAGATACTGTCGGTTACACCACACCCTATCAATTTGGCGGCATCATCACTAACTTGATCGAACGTGTTCCTAATATTGACAAGGCGATATTATCCGTACATTGCCACGATGATTTGGGGATGTCTGTCGCCAACTCTATCACTGCGGTGCAATCGGGTGCCCGTCAGATAGAGGGAACGATGAATGGTCTGGGTGAACGTGCCGGCAACTGCTCGCTGGAAGAAGTGATCATGGCAATTAAAGTTCGTCAGCAAATGTTAGGCGTTTATACTCATATCAATCATCAAGAAATTTACCGTACCAGTCAGTTAGTTAGCCAGTTATGTAATATGCCGATCCCAGCGAATAAAGCGGTTGTTGGTAGCAATGCATTTGCCCACTCATCCGGTATTCATCAGGATGGCGTACTGAAAAATCGCGAAACTTACGAAATTATGACGCCGGAATCCATCGGCCTGAAAGAAATTCAATTGAATCTGACTTCCCGCTCCGGTCGCGCAGCCGTGAAACACCGTATGGAAGAGATGGGATATCAGGACAAAGATTACGATCTGGATAGCTTATACGAAGCCTTTTTGCGTCTGGCAGATAAGAAAGGCCAGGTATTTGACTATGATTTGGAGGCGTTAGCTTTCATCAATCTGCAACATCAAGAGCCAGAATTTTTCCGTCTGGATAACTTTAATATCCAATCTGGCTCCAACGTGATAGCAACAGCAGCGATACGTTTAGCGTGTGGTAAAGAGATAAAATCAGAAGCTGCCACCGGTAATGGTCCGGTAGATGCTGTCTATCAGGCAATCAGCCGAATGACTGAATACCCCATTGAGCTGGTTTCTTATCAGTTATCAGGTAAAGGGCAAGGGAAAAATGCGCTGGGTCAGGTCAATATCGTTGTCGAATGCTTTGGACGTCGTTTCCACGGCATGGGACTGGAAACAGATATTGTTGAATCCTCTGCTAAGGCAATGATTCATGCGCTGAATTGTATCTGGCGCGCAGAACAAGTGAAGAAAGAGAAACAACGCATACAGCGAAATACAAAGGAAATAGTGTGAACATGTCGAACAGTTATCATATTGCAATTTTGCCCGGTGATGGTATCGGTCCTGAAATTATGACTCAAGCCCATAAGATATTGGATGCCATCCGTCAGCGTTTCAATATCCGTATCACCACTAGCGAATATGATGTGGGTGGGATTGCTATCGATCGTCACGGTTGCCCATTGCCGTTAGAAACCGTAACCGGCTGTGAACAAGCTGATGCTATATTGTTCGGCTCCGTAGGTGGCCCTAAATGGGAACATTTACCACCAGCAAAACAACCTGAGCGCGGCGCACTTCTGCCATTACGCAAACATTTCAAACTGTTCAGCAACTTACGCCCTGCCCGCTTATATGCCGGATTAGAAGTATTTTGTCCTTTACGCAGTGATATTGCCGCCAAAGGCTTTGATATTTTATGTGTCCGTGAACTAACAGGCGGTATCTATTTTGGTCAACCCAAAGGACGTGAAGGCCAGGGTAAATATGAGCGTGCATTTGATACTGAAATTTATCACCGCTTTGAAATTGAACGTATCGCCCGTATCGCCTTTGAATCTGCCCGCAAACGCCGTAATAAAGTGACGTCTATTGATAAAGCAAACGTGTTGCAGAGCTCCGTATTGTGGCGGGAAGTGGTTACTGAGATTGCAAAAGAGTATCCAGATGTAGTAATCAACCACATGTATATTGATAATGCCACCATGCAGTTGATTAAAGATCCGTCTCAGTTTGATGTGATGCTGTGCTCCAATATTTTCGGTGATATTTTATCCGATGAATGCGCTATGATTACCGGTTCCATGGGAATGCTTCCTTCCGCCAGCTTGAACGAAAAAAGTTTTGGCCTGTATGAACCGGCGGGTGGCTCTGCACCGGATATTGCCGGAAAAGGCATTGCTAACCCGATAGCCCAGATCCTATCTGCTGCTTTACTGTTGCGTTACAGCTTAGGTCATCATGATGCGGCTAATGCGATTGAACAGGCGGTTAACCATGTGCTGGAACAGGGCTATCGCACAACCGATTTGGCCGGAAATGGCAAAGCAATCAGCACTGATGAAATGGGCAGCGTTATCGCCCGTTATGTAGCCGAGGGTATTTAACATGGCTAAGACTTTATATCAGAAATTATATGACGCTCATATTGTCCGGGAAGTCCCGAATGAAACCCCGTTGCTCTATATTGATCGCCATTTGGTTCATGAAGTGACCTCCCCGCAGGCGTTTGATGGTTTGCGTACGAAAGGCCGACCGGTGCACCAGCCGGATAAAACGTTCGCAACAATGGATCATAACGTATCCACGCAGACAAAAGATATTAACGCCTGTGGTGACATGGCGCGTATTCAAATGCAGGAGTTGATGAAAAACTGTGCCGAATTCGGTATCACATTATATGATCTGAACCATCCCTATCAGGGAATTGTTCATGTAATCGGACCGGAACAAGGCATGACCCTGCCAGGAATGACGATCGTTTGTGGTGATTCCCATACCGCCACGCATGGCGCATTCGGTTCACTGGCTTTCGGTATTGGTACTTCTGAAGTTGAACACGTACTGGCCACCCAAACCCTGAAACAAGCCCGTGCTAAGACGATGAAAATCGAAGTGGTTGGTGACGTCGGTAATGCAATTACCGCCAAAGATATCGTTCTGGCAATCATTGGCAAAACAGGCAGTGCGGGTGGTACAGGTTATGTGGTTGAATTCTGTGGTAAGGCGATTGAAGCGCTGAGTATGGAAGGCCGTATGACCTTATGTAATATGGCAATTGAAATGGGCGCTAAAGCGGGGTTAGTCGCGCCAGATGAAACCACATTTACTTATATAAAAGGCCGTCAATTCTCACCAAAAGGAGAACTGTGGGAACAAGCTGTTGCTTACTGGAAGACACTGAAATCCGATCCTGCTGCACAATATGACACCGTTATTACTATTAACGCGGAAGAGATCTCGCCACAGGTCACATGGGGAACAAACCCAGGGCAAGTCATTGCTATTGATCAAACCATTCCCGCACCGGAATCTTTCAGTGATCCTGTTGAACGTGCATCGGCTGAAAAAGCACTGGCTTATATGGATTTAAAACCGGGTATTAAATTGACAGATGTGAAGATCGATAAAGTCTTCATTGGCTCCTGTACCAACTCCCGCATTGAAGATTTACGGGCTGCGGCAGCCATCGCACAAGGCCATAAAGTTGCACCAGGCGTTCAGGCAATCGTCGTTCCAGGATCGGGCCCCGTTCAGGCGCAAGCAGAAGCAGAAGGTTTAGATAAGATTTTCATAAGTGCTGGTTTTGAATGGCGCTTACCGGGGTGTTCAATGTGTCTGGCAATGAATAATGACCGTCTGCAACCCGGTGAACGTTGCGCTTCTACTAGTAACCGTAACTTCGAAGGGCGTCAGGGGCGTGGTGGACGCACGCATTTGGTCAGCCCGGCGATGGCAGCAGCAGCAGCGATTAATGGTCATTTTATCGACATACGTCATCCAGCACAGAAGCCATAAAGGAGGAATTATGGAAAAGTTTATTCAACATACTGGGTTGGTCGCTCCTTTAGATGCTGCAAACGTTGATACCGATGCCATTATTCCAAAACAATTTTTGCAGAAAGTTACCCGTACCGGGTTTGGTCAGCACCTGTTTCATGACTGGCGTTTCCTTGATGATACGGGACAAAAACCCAATCCTGACTTCATATTAAACCAGCCCAGTTATCAGGGTGCCAGTATCCTTCTGGCGCGTGAAAACTTTGGTTGTGGTTCCTCCCGTGAACACGCCCCCTGGGCATTGACGGATTATGGTTTTAAAGTGGTTATTGCACCAAGTTTTGCCGATATTTTCTATGGTAACGCCTTCAACAACCAGTTACTGCCAGTGAAATTAGATGATAAAGATGTTGATGAACTATTTGAATTGGTTCAGCAAAACACAATTTGTCATTTTACCGTCGATCTGGAACAACAGAAAGTACACGCCGGCAATAAAAGCTACGATTTTGAAATCGATGGCTTCCGACGTCACTGTATGATGAATGGTCTGGACAGTATCGGCCTGACATTGCAACACCTGGACGCCATAATCGCCTATGAGCAGGAACAGCCGGTTTTCCTGCGTTGACCTTTCCCTTTATTTATTCATCCCGTAGTTTTGTACTACGGGATTTTTTTAGATCTGACCTATGGATATGTGGATAAGTTTTTTCTTCGGCCTAACGTGTGAAAAATAAGCAAAGTGCAACATGAAATATCCCTGACAAAAGGGCTGTGAATAAAATGTTTATTATCAGATTCCCGTGTGTTCTAATAAATAATATCTGCAACATAAAATTTAATAATTTAAGGCGCGTTAGATGAAGTTAAATATAACCGTCAATACATATCCATCGATTTAATGCGATATAGAGAAATACGATTATGAAGTGACGGTGGTAAAGGGAAACAAAAAGGCATCGTACATAGTTTCTTTCTCTCTACTGGATGAGCCTCTCAAGGCACTTTTTGAGCCTATTTATGAAGATGAGCATACTTTGAACGGCATCTTCTCAGTGAATTTCTTTGATGTTGAGGCTATTTACTCTGGAGCTCAGGATTATCGCTTTGACGCATATTCTGATATGAACTATTCAAGAGCTGAACTGGAATATTTCTTTGTGCGTGGCATTGGAAAAGCAATATTAGATTTTTGCGCTTCACATAAAAACAAAGTTAAGGTTATTATTTACTTCCCAATGAAACCAATATTGGCTCAATATTATGAGCGCTTGTTGAAAAAACACTCAGATGGCGTAAAATATATCTACCGAAAAGATCTGGCTGATGAGGAATCCTTATATGTCATTGAAATCTTATAATCGGCCACAGTTGTCAGCGGCGGCTTTGGCCCGCAGAGAAACACTTATGGCTTTTCAGAACCGAGTTGCAGAATCCGTTAAAAATGATGTCTTGAAAAAGCGTCAGGGTTCCGGAAACGTCACCGAACAGGTTCCCGCTAAAAAAGAGCATCCGCTACCCTGATAAATCATGAATTTAAAAGATCTTGCCCAATCTCCAGTAACGAATAGGTCTTCTGGGGATCGGGCCACTGTCCTATTATCTCCGGTATGACAGCCCTTTGGGCTGTTGGCTATCCATCTCCCCCTAATCCTAAAAGTTCGCTTCGCTCTCAATAAGAATTTAGGTGGGAGAATTCCACAATTTTATTAAAGTAGAAAATAAAGGTCACCCTGCCCTACCTAACACGGACTCAGACCGCCATCTTTTTCAGTTTTGAGAAGTTTTTAGCTGATCCGAGGCCAGTCGCTGAATCCTTACCCCCCAGAAATAGAGGTTAACCTAGCATATTGAGGAAATTAATAGTCATGAATCGCAACAGTAGCTGGACAAATCTCTATCAATACCAGATTATGACTCATTTTGAACTGATACGTAAAAAAGAGGCGGTATAGAAGGACGGTACACACAATGTACAGTAAGAAAAAAAGCCAGTAAGGTTTCTTACTGGCTGGCAAATCACCATTACTCAAGAAAATTGGGGGAGAAGCCAGATTTCGTTCTGGCCTATTGAGCTACTTTCAATATGGATAATTATCGGCTAAATATAAGGAGATAAAAATTGATCAATAATACTGCGGAGTTCCTCTTTTATGCCCAGCCCACGTTTACAACAACAATTCATCCGATTATGGCAGCACCATCAAGGAAAAGAGGCTGAAACAACGTTACAAGAGCTGGCAAATGTATTGCACTGTTCAAAGCGCCATATCCGTTCACTGCTCAACAATATGCAGAAAGCTGGCTGGTTACAGTGGCAGGCTGAGTCCGGTCGGGGGAAACGTTCTCAACTGAATTTCCTGCAAGATGGGAGGAAACTCCAGCAACAACGGGCTGAAGAGCTGCTTGAGCAACAGAACATTGAGAAACTGGTTCAGCTGGTTGGCGATAAAAATACCGTCCGTCAGATGGTGCTATCCCAGATTGAACGCCGTTTCCGCCAAGGAAAAAACTTACTGCGGATACTCTACTACCGCCCTTTCCCTAACCTGTTACCTGGATCACCTTTACGCCGTTCTGAAATTCACCTGGTCAGGCAGATATTTAATAGTCTGACACGTATAAATGAGGAAAATGGGGAACCAGAAGCTGATTTAGCTCATCACTGGCAACAGCTATCTCCAAATCATTGGCGCTTTTATCTGCGACCTGCCATCCATTTTCACCATGGCAGAGAATTACAGATGGAGGATGTCATCACTTCGATACAAAGGTTACGTCACCTGCCTCTCTTTTCCCATATTGATAAAGTCACCACCCCGACACCACACGTAATTGATATCTTTCTTTTAGAACCCGATCACTGGCTCCCTTTATTGATTGGCAGCCCACACGCCATGATTTTGCCTCAAGAGTGGCAGCAACTACCGAACTTCTCTCGCACGCCAATAGGAACCGGCCCTTACCAGGTAATAAAAAACAGCTCACAGAAACTACAAATTCGTGCCTTTGATAATTACTTTGGCTTTCGGGCGCTGATTGATGAGGTAAATATCTGGATTCTGCCAGAATTAGCCGAGAAACTGGTTTGTACAACCCTGCATCTGGAAAGTGACAGCGCGGGTAATAACTCGTTAGAAAGCAGGATGGAAGAAGGCTGTTATTTCCTGCTGCATGATCACCGTTCGGCTCAATGCAGGCGAGAAGATGTTCGCCAATGGTTATGTAGCCTGCTAACACCAATAAATCTGTTAGCGCATTGCGACCCTTTTTATCAACGCCACTGGTCACCCGCATATGGCCTGTTACTGCGCTGGCATCACAGTAAACTGATACCCGAGTTGAGCAAACCAGAAGACATTACTCATCTGACCGTCACTCTTTATCATCAACATCACGAATACCACACAATCAGCCAGATCCTTCAGACCATACTGACCAAGTGTGGTGTCGAATTGAAAATCAATATTGTGGATTATGACACATGGTTCAATGGCGACGCCGAAAGTGACTTTTGGCTTTCTACCGCCAATTTTTATAATCCTCTGGAATTTTCACTGTTCGCTACATTGTATGAAATACCATTATTGAAAAAATGCCTCGGTGATAACTTGAATCAAGAAGTATCACAATGGCGACGACAAGAATTATCCCTTGAAGAGTGGTGTGAAAAAATAGTTGATGAACACTGGCTGTATCCACTATTTCACCACTGGCTTGAGTTACAAGGACAGCGAAGTATGCGAGGCGTCAAAATGAACACTTTTGGTTGGTTTGATTTCAAATCTGCTTGGTTTAACCCATTTGACTACCCCTCTTCCTAAAGGAAGAGGATTCCCAGAGGCTGGCTAATAAGGGGTAATTCACAGAAAAAGCCAGAGTTATGAACATACACAGGTGTACAAACCCGCTTTTATTCACTTTTTCTGTGGATATCTATGTGAAAAAGGCAGGGGTAATTCAAGTATAGCTTTATGTTATGAATTATCAGTCTATAGACAAAAAATGAAATAGTATTTATTTTTCATTGAAATAGCAGCTATTTACCCTGCTATCTCAAACATCCATCACCGCCATAATGAACAACACCAGTTGTGGCGAACAAAAAATAATCAATAACAATGTTATCCACACGTTATGCTTTTTAGTTAAGCAAAAAACAGGGTTTTTGTAGAAAAAAGTGTTAGTCAAATCTGTAAATCAAACCGGTGATCTCATTTTTGTCTACTTATCCCATAAAACTGTGGATAACATGGTGTAAGATCCTGTTCATTATTACCAGCAATAGGTGAACAACAGAGTCACTCAATCTTACAATACTTGAAACAGCAATAAAAAATGTTTGTATATCATGCTATTATCACTTTATTAGTTATTACGTAAAACCCAGATTTATTATTCACAGAGACTAAGGCTGTTTTTTGACCTAAAAAGCGGATATCCCAAATGAACACACTTTTTTCCTCTCCTCTTCCACCGGATAATGAACAACAGTTGTTTGAATGCGCCCAACTCCTGGCGGGTTTATCAATGGGAGAATTGGCGGCAAAAGCAGATTTACCTATCCCTCCCAATCTGAAACGGGATAAAGGCTGGGTAGGCATGTTATTAGAATATTATCTCGGTGCCAGTGCCGGCAGTAAACCAGAGCAGGATTTCGAACATATCGGTGTTGAACTTAAAACTATTCCTGTAGACAGAAGAGGTTACCCATTGGAAACAACATTTGTCTGCGTTGCACCCTTGACAGGGAACAGCGGTATTACTTGGGAACGCTGTCATGTCCGGCGCAAACTATCCCGTGTGCTGTGGATACCCGTTGAAGGTGAACGGGAAATTCCTTTAGCTAAACGCCGGGTCGGCTCCCCTTTGCTGTGGAGTCCCAATAAAGAAGAGGAAGAGTTACTACGCCATGACTGGGAGGAATTGATGGATCTTATCGTACTTGGCAAAGTAGAGAGCGTTACGGCCCGTCATGGTGAAGTACTACAGTTACGCCCTAAAGCAGCCAACAGCAAGGCATTAACCGAGGCAATCGGAGCACACGGACAACCTATTATGACTCTGCCCCGGGGGTTCTATCTGAGGAAAAACTTTACTGCCCCGCTACTGGCCCGCCATTTCCTGATTTAACATTGATCTCTGACAGGTTTTTTCATTGATATACTTACCTTGCATTCAATCGCGCGTATAATTAAGTCTTTACCTTAAGGTTTTAATAAGCAATGTTAGAATGGATTGTTGATCCTCATGCTTGGATGGCACTTGCCACCCTGACAATTCTGGAAATCGTTTTAGGGATTGATAACATTATCTTTTTGTCGCTTGTTGTGGCAAAACTCCCTCCCCATCAACAAAATAAAGCACGCAAAATTGGGCTGATGGGCGCGATGCTAATGCGTCTGGGGCTGCTGGCATCTATTGCCTGGGTTATCCGGCTGACCTACCCGATCTTAACGGTTTTTGAACATGATGTTTCTGCCCGGGACCTAATCTTATTCTTTGGCGGCCTGTTCCTGATATGGAAAGCCAGTAAAGAGATTCACGAAGTCATCGAAGGGGGCAATGAAGAAGGCTTAAAACGTCCTGTTCACTCTTTCTTAGGCGCTATTATCCAAATTATGCTGTTGGATATTATTTTCAGCCTGGATTCCGTCATCACCGCCGTTGGTCTCTCTGATCATCTGTTTATTATGATGGCCGCGGTTATCATAGCCGTCGCTGTTATGATGTTGGCCGCTCGTCCTATCGGCGAATTCGTTGACCGTCACCCCTCAGTAAAAATGCTGGCACTGTCATTCCTGATCCTTGTGGGCTTTACCCTTATTCTGGAAGGCGTACAGGTGCACATACCTAAAGGTTATATCTATTTTGCGATGTTCTTCTCAATGGCAGTAGAAACACTGAATCTGATGCGTGGGAAAAAGAAGAAGAAAGAAAATTAGTTATGGCTCTGCAATAGCGCTAAAAATATCATTTTCTATGTAGCAAAAAATCGCCGGTTATTCCGGCGTTTTTTGTTATACTTAGCTAATCTAGCCAAGTATAGGAATCTCATTATGACTGTCCAAGCAAATATGCATGAAGCTAAAAGTAACCTAAGCCAGTTAGCAGATAAGGCTGTCGGTGGTGAAGTTGTCATTATAGCCAAAGCTGGAAAACCTTATGTCCAGCTTGTACCAATCACCCAACAAAACAGAGTTCCTGGAGGATTCGAAGATCTTATTACGATAGAAGAGGATTTTTTTAATGCAGATCGGGAAATTCAGTTCATGTTTGAAGGTGACAAATGAAACGTTTGCTGCTCGATACACATGTTTTCATCTGGTGGCTTACCAATGACCCGAAACTAGGACCGATTACGCGGAACATTTTGTCCAAAGGGACAAACACTGTATATGTCAGTGCTGTTACACCTTGGGAGATATCTATTAAACGCTCTATCGGTAAACTGGACTTCAGAGCCGACTTTGAAATTGCTATGGAGAAAAACAGCTTCTTCCCGCTATCTATATCACATGCCCATGCGGAACATGCTGGAAACTTACCACGCCATCATGGTGATCCTTTTGACAGGATGCTAATTGTTCAATCTTCTATGGAAGGACTAACACTGATTTCAGCTGATAGTATTTTCTCTCAATATGGCATTCGGTTAATTGATGCTCGTATGTGAAAAATGATGAAAAATGATGAAAAATATTCAGAAAAGTGCATATATAAGATTACGCTGATTCAAATAATACCAGAGCTTTAGGGAATAAATTTACAACTCGCTATAAGTTTATTGACTATCCCCTAAAGCTATTATCAGAGCAGAAGAATTTTAGACCGTCTTCTTAGCCGCTTGTAAATAAAGCATCTCCAGCGCAATAGTCGCACCTGCCAGAGCGGTAATCTCGGACTGGTCATAAGCTGGCGCAACTTCCACCACATCCATACCCACAATATTCAGCGGCTGCAAACCACGCAATAATTTCAATGCACGATCGGTTGTCAAACCACCAATTACCGGTGTACCGGTACCGGGTGCAAAAGCAGGATCAAGACAATCGATATCAAAAGTCAGATAAACCGGCATATCGCCAACAGTCTCTTTTATCTGAACAACCAAATCATTCACATCACGGTCATTAACCTGAGCGGCATCCAGCACCGTGAAGCCATCATCCTGACCATGTTCAGTACGGATACCAATCTGTACTGAATGATGTGGGTCGATCAACCCTTCGTTTGGCGCATGATAGAACATGGTGCCGTGATCAAATTTGCTACCATTTGGATAGGTATCAGAATGAGCGTCGAAATGAATCAGAGCCATTTTACCGAAATGTTTGGCATGAGCGCGCAATAAAGGCAAAGTAATGAAGTGGTCACCGCCAAAAGAGAGCATACGCTTACCGGAAGCCAGCAATTTTTCAGCATGAGCCTGTAACTTATCACTCATATTCTGAGCATCACCAAAGTCGAAGACCAAATCACCACAATCCACAACGTTCAGGCGATTGCGTAATTTAAAATCCCACGGCCAACGGCTGCTTTCCCACGCTAGGTTGGTCGAAACCTGACGAATAGCCGCAGGCCCATGGCGACTGCCTGAACGGCCTGATGTTGCCATATCAAATGGCACTCCGGTAATCACCCACTCTGCATCGCTGGAATACGGCTGGAAGTTCAGCGGAAAGCGCAGGAAACCGAAGGCATTAGAAACCAAAGAGTTATCTTGTTGGTTGCCCAAGGTATTTATTGTCATGATATATCCTCAACAATCTCCCGACAGAACAAGGCTATTTCATTACAGAATAAATACGCAAAGCCATGACAAGATGGGGTATCGCTGAAAGAACCCCATATTCATGTATCCTTGATATTTAACTGATATCAATAACCTTATCTGTATATAAGAAGCTTAATTAACGCCAGAAGATTATTCATCTTCCAGATATGTGTAGCCATAAAGACCACTTTCAAATTCCAGTAAAAATTGCTCTTGCAAACCTGCATCCAGATCTGCGCCTTTTACCTGATCACGGAAACGAGCCATCAATACATTAGGGTCCAGTTTCACATATTGCAACATATCAGCGACTGAATCCCCTTCTTCACTTTGGTTATAAGTGACTTCGCCATTATCGAATACATAAACATCAATAGCCGCAGTATCCCCAAACAGATTATGCATATTGCCCAGAATTTCCTGATATGCCCCCACCATAAAGAAACCAATCATTGGCGGGTAATCAGGATCATAAGCAGGCATAGGCATGGTTGTTGCCACACCATCACCATCCACATAATGATCAATGATGCCATCGGAATCGCAGGTGATATCTAACAATACAGCACGACGATCCAACGGCTTATCCAGCCCTTCAATCGGTAAAACAGGAAACAATTGGTCGATACCCCATGCATCAGGCATAGACTGGAACAGAGAGAAATTCACATAGAATTTATCTGCCATACGCTCTTGCAGCTCATCAATAATTGGCCGGTGAGCACGATTGCTGGGATCAAGATCCTGCTGAATACGACGACAGATATTCAGATAAAGTTCTTCCGCCCAAGCCCGTTCCGTCAAATCCAGCATTCCATGCGCATATTGTGTATGAACATCATGCAGATCAAGCTGACTGTCATGCAACGATTCACGTAAAGAACGTCTATTCCCTTCGGAATGCATCTCCTGCCAGGTCTCCCACAGGCTGGCGATCGGGCGGGAAGCATCCTCTGCCGGTGGCGTCGTCTGCGTAAATTCATTACGTTCAACCCCGATAACATTGGATACCAACACCGTATGATGAGCCGTCAGGGCGCGACCAGATTCGGTGATAACGGTCGGGTGTGGTAAACCATGCTCATCACAGGCATCACCAATACCCCAAATGACATTGTTGGCGTATTCATTCAACCCATAGTTCACAGAACAATCAGATTGAGAACGGGTTCCTTCATAATCGACACCCAATCCACCACCAACGTCAAAGCACTCAATATTGACACCGAGTTTATGTAACTCGACATAAAAACGAGCTGATTCACGAACACCTGTTGCGATATCACGAATATTCGCCAACTGTGAGCCAAGGTGAAAATGCAGTAATTGCAAGCTATCAAGCCGGCCTGCTTCACGCAGGATCTCAACTAATTGCAGTACCTGAGTCGCAGCTAGCCCAAACTTCGATTTTTCACCGCCACTGGCTTGCCATTTACCCGAACCCTGAGATGCTAAACGGGCACGGACACCCAAACGAGGGATGACATTCAGCCGTTCAGCCTCTTCCAGTACCTGAGCAATTTCAGACATTTTCTCGATCACCAGATAAACCTTGTGGCCGAGCTTTTCACCGATTAGCGCCAGACGAATATATTCACGATCTTTATATCCATTACATACGATTACGGTACGCGTCATACCCGCGTGTGCCAACACTGCCATGAGTTCCGCTTTGGAACCTGCTTCAAGCCCTAAAGGCTCACCGGAACTGGCCAGTGATTCAATGACACGGCGTTGTTGGTTAACTTTAATGGGATAAACTAAAAAGTAGTCGCCTTTATAACCATATGACTCTCTGGCGCGTTTAAATGCCGCGTTAATTGAACGCAGACGATGTTGTAGGATTTGAGGAAAACAAAAGAGCGCCGGCAAGCGTAAATGTTCCTGTTCCTCCTGAACTTTTTTCACCAATCCCGCAAGATCAATTCTTGCCCCTGGCAAATCAGGGTTTGGACAAACACTGACATTGCCGAGATCATTGACGTAGTAGTAACTCCCTCCCCAATATGCAATATTGTAAGTCTGTTGCATTTTACGAGCGATATTATCATTCATGGCAGTCTCCTTTAATGGAGTTAGAGTTTCGCCTTCGCCTGTAATTAATAAATAACTCAAAACACCATCATTTTACGTGTTGAGAAATATCAGGGAACAGCATGCTCTTAAGGTTGTAAAAAGCGTTTAGTTACTACTAAACAACGACAAAATTACCGAGTGACAATACGCCTGTGCGACATATCCGACCTATTTGTTGGCAACAGATAACATCGAATTAAAGACATATTGAAAAGAAAGGAAAAAGACGCGGATATATCCGACGACAAGTGTGGCTGTTGGCCATTAGCAATCAGCAGATAATGGTTCATTACCCCATTCACCCCCACACATGACTCATACCAAGGAGCCATTTTCTCAATTGAGAAACAGAAGCTATTAATATAGCTCTCTGCGAGTCTGTAGCACAAAGAATCCAACTACGGCCGCTGTTTATACTCGCAATTACACAAAATTGCAAAATGAAATTGAACAAAACTCACATATAAGCAAAGAAATTATTTGTCAGCAGATGAAAATTACCATTTGAACTAAAAAAATCTGGAATATGGATAAGAATTACCCTAGAATAGCCGTCTAGATGTTAATCCATCCGTTTCCAAACTGAAATTATATTTTTAAGGTAACGTTATATAATGACCACATACCTTTTCACTTCTGAATCTGTTTCCGAAGGGCATCCTGATAAAATCGCAGACCAAATTTCTGATGCTGTTCTTGACGCTATTTTGGAACAAGATCCAAAAGCCCGCGTTGCGTGCGAAACCTATGTTAAAACCGGCATGGTTATGGTTGGTGGTGAAATTACTACCAGCGCCTGGGTTGATATTGAAGAAATTACGCGGCAAACAGTTCGAGAGATTGGTTATGTTAATTCTGAGATGGGTTTTGATGCAAACTCATGCGCAGTATTAAGTGCGATTGGCAAACAGTCACCGGATATTAATCAAGGTGTTGACCGCGAAGATCCGCTACAACAAGGTGCTGGTGACCAAGGGCTAATGTTCGGTTATGCAACCAACGAAACTGATGTACTGATGCCTGCGCCTATCACCTATGCACACCGTCTGGTTCAGCGTCAGGCTGAGGTCCGGAAAAATGGTGTATTGCCGTGGCTGCGTCCCGATGCTAAAAGCCAGGTAACTTTCCAATACAATAACAACAAAATTGTCGGTGTTGACGCAGTTGTCCTTTCAACACAGCATTCTGAAGCGATTAATCAGAAAGATCTGCAAGAAGCCGTCATGGAAGAGATCATCAAGCCGGTTCTGCCTGCTGAGTGGTTAACTCCAACAACCAAATATTTCATCAACCCAACCGGCCGTTTCGTCATTGGTGGCCCAATGGGTGATTGTGGCCTGACTGGCCGTAAAATTATCGTAGATACTTACGGTGGCATGGCTCGTCATGGTGGCGGTGCATTCTCCGGTAAAGATCCATCCAAAGTTGACCGTTCAGCGGCTTATGCTGCACGTTATGTCGCAAAAAATATTGTTGCCGCAGGCTTGGCTGATCGCTGTGAAATTCAAGTTTCCTACGCTATCGGCGTTGCAGAGCCAACTTCCATTATGGTGGAAACGTTTGGTACGGAAAAAGTTTCAACAGCAACCCTGACTCTGCTGGTGCGTGAATTCTTCGATCTGCGCCCTCATGGCTTGATTCAGATGTTGGATCTGTTACATCCAATCTACCGTGATACTGCTGCATACGGACATTTTGGTCGCCCACAATTCCCGTGGGAAGCGACAGATAAAGCAGAAATCCTGCGTGACGCTGCGGGCTTGAAGCAATCAGCGGTCAATATATAAAAGCAAAAAGCCCGGTTTGGATAACTGAACCCGGCTTTTCTTAACATTAGCGGGTTATTGAAGAAATCCTGAAATTGCTATTTTTATCTGGCTTATTTAAGGATTTCTATTAATATTCGATTATCCTCGCCTTCTTCAATTTTCAACACATGCAATCAACCAGAATTCCTGTTGCCTTACAACAAGCTGTCATGCGTACTTTGCGGCAAAAGCTGCAACAGGCAAACTTATATCTCAATTGTGATTTTCCAGAACCTACAATAAATTACCGCCAGCGTAGTACCTCCGCAGGCAGTGCATATATAAAAGATTGGCAAATACGCCTTAATCCGGTGCTATTGATTGAAAACCAACAGGCTTTTATTGATGAAGTTGTTCCCCACGAACTGGCTCACCTATTGGTTTACCGCTATTTTGGCAAAGTATCTCCACATGGAAAACAATGGCGTTGGATGATGGAAGAAGTATTAGGTTCTACGGCTAGCCGAACACATAAGTTTGAAGTCGATTCAGTGCGTAGTAAAACTTTTACTTACTACTGTCGCTGCCAACAACATGAGCTGACTCTGCGACGTCATAATAAGATATTACGGGAAGAGAGCCATTATATCTGTAAGAAATGTGGAGAAAAGCTTATTGCTAAATCAATTGTTTCTTTTAATTCTGATTTATAAATATTTATAAAAAAATGGGATTAAATTATTTTACTATCTAAGTGAGTATTATCTGCATTTTAACCTCACTAAAAAAGTAAAAAAAGTGATTAAGGATTTTTTAAAGCGAGTAAAAGATTCGATGTTCTGCCGATAATAGAAAGAGAAAGCAGTAGGAAAAACAAGTTTTATACCCAAGAAACTTCAAGATGCAGTTTTTAGCACCTGAAAATGGTCGTTAATTCTAGACATCAGCGAGTCCGCTATATCAGGTAGCGTTGTGGTGAGAAATTTAAATACTTTGTCTCGAAATTCATGTTTATTAGCGAAATAACGGTTATTTCGAACATGTTCATTCATGACCTTCCATAATCGCTCTATCGGGTTTAAATTTGGGCT